>JANOKE010000173.1:0-1283 GCA_031419135.1 Gemmatimonadaceae bacterium | reverse complement strand
CACGTGGTAGTGCCCACTGTGCTCCCCTCCCAGATCACACTGGTGGTGGCACACTTCTCATCGAATGCGCGCGAAATCCATCCCGCACCCGGCAACTCCTGTCCGCGAATAAGTACCGGCGCCAACGTATCGCATTCCATGGTCATCGTTAACACGACCGGTCCCGATGTCGCCACGATCGACCGGTTCACCCGAATCACCGCACACTCCTCACTGAAGTGCCAGCACAGCTCAACCACGTGGCGCGCCCGACACTCGAGCGTGTCGGAGATCGCAAGGGTATTGGTGCGGGCGTCAAACGTGATCTCGCGCTGATGAATCACCGGATCGGCGAGTCGACGATATCCATCGTGTCGGCCCCGAAACCGCTGCCGGGCCTCGGTGGTTTCGGCAACGTCGCATCGAGCCGTTGCGTGATCCAGCCAGAGGAAACCACCGCCAATCTTCGATTGGTTCTCGGCGTCAACGCACACCGTATTGTGCGCACGCGTGCCCCTGAAATAGTCGCGCCACGCGTCGGGTGACCGGTAGGAATACGTGCCGGGATCAACCAGCAGCTGCCGCCCACCGGCCGACACGATTACCGAGAGCGCGTCGGCGTGCCCGTGCGCGGCAATGGTCGGATAGCCCAGTGGGCCACAATCGACCACGGCCCGGATTTCATCGGTTTGTCCAAACCGCGCGCCAAGCAGATAATACCCGCCTTCGCGAAACATCTGGCGCGGCCGCTCCACGACCGCGGGGGCAAGCGCATCAAACGCACTTGCCGCGCGATCGCCCAGCATCCATCGGCTCTTGTCATCAAATGTCCCGGCCTTGGCCTTGAAATCGCCGCGTTTGAACAGGACCGCTCCACTCGCCAACAGCGAGCGGTATGGCGACCACGCCCGCTCCTGACTCAGCCGCACCATGAGCGCGTCATCAGCGTCTCCGATCATCGGCACTGTTCCCGACCGATCCATGAGCGCCGCAATGAACTCCATCATGCGTTCAAGACGATCCCAGTATGCCAGACCAAACGTGACGCCATTCGCAGCGCCAAATTGACCGCAGATCAACATCATGTCCATCACTTCATGCTGATAGTAGACGGCCTGTTCGCGATTCACGCCATCTGACGCATTCTGGCGCAGGGCTTCCTCCTCGAACCCCCGCGCGGCCGCAGATTGCCAGCGCGCGCTCTCGCGCCATGCCGGCCACGTGACCGAAGCGACGAGTAATCCCATGTATTCGCCCAGCAAGTGGTTGTTGGCCGAGGAGTGGTACGAGCGATGGGTGAAAAT
>JANOKE010000172.1:0-7215 GCA_031419135.1 Gemmatimonadaceae bacterium | reverse complement strand
TCCGTCCGTTTGACAGTCCGCACAACAAGCGCCTGACGTGGGACAACCTGTTGCGCCAGGTGAGCGATTGGGAAGGCACGTTGTGGGGCAAGCCCGAGTGGGCGGACCGTCCGGCACAACAGGTGAACACGTGGACCACGCGGGCGCGTGTGGAGCCAGGTACGGTGTACGAGTACAACGACACGCGCGTGAACGTGCTGGCGCTTGCCGCATTGCAGCTGTGGCGTCGCCCGTTGCCCGAAGTGCTTCGCGAGCGGATCATGGATCCGATTGGCGCCTCGAGCTCGTGGCGCTGGTACGGCTACGACAACTCGTGGATTGTGCTGGACGGACGCCTGGTACAATCGGTGAGTGGCGGCGGTCACTGGGGTGGCGGCATGATGATTAGTGCGTGGGACATGGCTCGCTTTGGCCTGCTCACCCAACGACGTGGTGTGTGGGGCGTGCAGCGACTGATGTCGGACGCGTGGGTGACGCAGGCGCTCACGCCAACGCCCGCGCAACCAACGTACGGCTACATGAACTGGTTTCTGAACACGGATCGCAAGTATGTGGCGAGCGCGCCGCCTCAGGCGTTCGTGCATGTCGGGGCGGGCAACAACATCATCTACGTGGATCCGGTGAACGACATCGTTGCGGTGGTGCGCTGGATCGATACCAACCAGTCGGTGGACGGGTTTGTGCAGCGCCTGCTGGCCGCGGTGCGCTAGATTTCGCGGATGACCACTGCCCGCGTCGCCAGCGTCCGCGAGGAGATCGCCAACGCCGTGACCCATGGCCTGGGTTTCGTGGCGAGTCTGATCGGCATGCCGATTCTTGTGCTGACGGCCATGAGTCGCGGTGAGCGGGCGGCGGTAATCGGTGCCAGTGTGTTTGGCGCGACGCTCATTGCGCTGTATGCGGCCTCGACGATCTACCATGCGGTGCCGCATCCGCACATCAAGCGTCGACTGCGCGTGGTCGATCACGCGGCGATCTATCTGCTGATTGCCGGCACGTACACGCCGTTCACGCTGGGTGTGCTGCGCGGCACCTGGGGATGGACGATGTTTGGCATTGTGTGGACGCTGGCCGCGCTTGGCGTGTTGTTCAAGGTGATTTTCGGCAGCGGCAAGTTTGCCAGACTGTCGACCGCCATTTATGTGGCGATGGGCTGGGTGATCATCATTGCCATCAAGCCGTTGTTCCAGTCGATGAATCACGCGGGACTCATTCTGCTGCTGGCCGGCGGATTGCTGTACACGGGTGGTGTGGTGTTCTACGTCGACAAGCGTCGGGCGTGGACGCATCCCGTGTGGCACCTGTGCGTGCTGGGTGGCAGTGTCTGCCACTATTTCGCGGTACTCTGGTACGCGTGGCCGACGCCCGCTCCGTGACGCATGGCACGCGGCGCGTGCTGCCGTTGGTGATTTTGTTTTCGGTCGCGGGCATCGCGCATTTCGTGACGCCGGCATGGTTTGATCGCATTGTACCGGCGTGGGTGCCGAATGCGCGGGTGGCCACGTTGGTGAGTGGCGCGGCCGAGATTGCGGGCGCGATTGGATTGTTCATTCCGGCAACGCGTGTCGCCGCCGGGTGGGGGCTCATTTGCCTGCTTCTCGCGGTGTTTCCCGCGAATGTGAACATGCTGCAGATGGCGTGGGCCACGCAGGCCAGCGCGGGCTATCTGACGGCGCTGTGGATCAGACTTCCACTCCAGCCGCTGTTGGTGTGGTGGGTGTGGCGTGTGGCCGTGCGCGGCGGAACGCGGTAGAGGCGGCGCAACCCGCTGCCGTTGTAAGAATGCGAGTCACCAGGGGCGCGACTGCTGTGAACGGAGGGGTGAGGGCAGTTGAGGGGTGAGGTGCCAGAGGGCGGAGGCAAAGGGCTGAGCAGGTACAGGGGTTGAGAGTAGCGGGGTGAGCGGTGAGGGTAGAGTCCTGGCAGAGTCCTTCTACCCTCAATCCTCACCGCTCTACCCTCACCCCTGTAGCTGCTCACCCTGGCACCTCACCCCTCAACTCACCTTACCCCTCAGTCCCTCAGCGGCGGTTCTAGAAACTGTACGTGATGCCGCTCGAGAAGAACGTATCGGTCTTCTTCAGCGCCAGGTTGTTGCGAACCGGCGGCTGAGCGTTGTAGCGGACCACATAGCCCACCTTGAGGCCAAGATTCTCGATGAGCGGCGCGACGAGAGCGCTTTCGGTGTTCATCAGATACGCCTTCGTATCGCTCAGGTTGGGCAGAAATTCCGCCGTCTGCTGGAAGAACGCCTTGTCGGAGAACTTGTGCTTGAAGTCGGCGCCAAGTCGAGCGGCCGGGTAGTTGCCCTTGAACGCCGAACTGGAACCGGGTGTGAGCGTTTGCTGAAACATCGAGGCCCCGGCCGTCAGATTGAGCTTGTTGTTCGGCGAATCCACCGCCAACACGTCGATGCCCGCGCCCTCTTCGTAACGCGACGAGATACCCTGGAGTTCGTTGCGATCGAATCGTGTGATGACAAACGCACCGACTCGCGGGACGATTTTTCGTTCACCGCGCAAACCACCGTTCCAGAAGTTGGCGTTCACTTTGTTGTCGGCCTCACCGTAGAAGAACAGGAGATCCTGGGCGACGGCCCAGCCCTTCACCGAGTACTTCAACTTGTTGGCGACGTTCGTGGTTGTGGCGTTGGCGTTACCACTGGTTTGCGAGAAACCCAGCGACGCCGAGCCTTCAAAGGTTTTTGGTGAGACTGGTGCAGACTGAGCACCCAGTGAGGCGGCAGCCATTGCGCAGCATGTGCCGATCAGGCACGAGGAGCGACGAATCGACATACGTAAGGGATAGGCGTCAGAAGAAATGCCGAGCGCGTTAAGAGCAGTTGACTACCGCTTGATGAACGGGCCCTGCTGAAGTTCGCGTACAGCTTGCGCGATGCGTTCGGTGTGCACGCCCGCTTGACCTGGGGGATGGGAGACTCCGAATGAAAGGGGGTTCAGTCCTTCACATCCAGCATTGCCTTGATCTGATCGCGCACATCAGTCAGGTGCGCGCGTGACGCCCGATCACTGGTCTTGCCGATGGCAACGGCCAACTCGCGATCCAGCGTACGCATTTCATCTTTGAGCAGCGGACGGAAGTCGCGTGTGCCGGCGGGACCGCCGCCGCCCAACAGCAGCGCCAACAGCGCATCCTGTGCGTTGGTTGCTGGCGGTTTGATCTTGCTGGCCATCGCTTCGACGTAGGTGGCCTGCAAACGACGACGATAGGCGTCGATCGGCGCGCCACCGTAGATCTCCCTCCAAAGTCCGCGACGCAGGTCGGTGAGCATTTCACCGAGCGAGTACACGGTGCTTTTGTTGGTGGCCATGGCGTCGAATTCCACCATGCGCTGGAGCTTGGCGTTGCCAACGAGCGCACTCAGGACGCGTCCCTGCGCGCCACTCACCCGATTGATGTTTCCGTCGGACTCGAGCTTGCTCAGAATATCTGGTTTGATCATCGCGGTCGGTGTCGCAAACACTTCATCAATCAGGAACTGCACGGCCTCCTTCTGTCGCGCGCGCGACACGACGGTCCACACCGGTCCGCTCTGACTGACGGCCTTTTCCTGCTTGTTCGATCCGCCCACGATTCTCGTGACATGACTGGCTTCGGTGGCCCATTGACCCAGGACGGAACCGTACGTCGCGCGCAGCAACGAGTAATCCGCGGTCTTGTCACTGGTGGAGGCGGGAATGACGAGATCGATGATGCGTCGAAGGTTCTTGAATCCGAGTCTGGTGGCCTTCACGGCATCGGCGTCGCCAATAGCTTCGGATTGCTCCCCCGGATCGACCGCACCGCCGCCAAAGCGGTACCATGGCACCGTGTCCTGCATGCGTGCCCAGGCATCGAGTGTTGTCCGTTCTGCTTCCGGTGTGGTGGCACCGGGGATGGGCTTGTAGCCCCACATGACCGCGAACTTGTCGTACGGTCCAACTTTGGGAACGAGATCCGAAATGGCAATCCCGTCTTCGGGCTGCGCGATGTAGTTGAAGCGCGCATAGTCCATGATGGACGGAGAATGCCCCATGCGGGCTACCCAGGTTTTCGAACGAATGGAGTCGACCGGGTACATCGAACTGCCCTTCATGTTGTGCGGGAAGCCCAGTGTGTGCCCGACTTCATGCGCCGCGACAAATTGCACCAGTCGCCCCATCAGGGTATCCGGGAACGGGAACGTCTGCGCGCGCTTGTCGAGATGACCAACCTGTGAGAAATACCAGTCGCGCTGCAGGTCCATGATATTGTGATACATCTGCACATCGGCATCGATGATCTCGCCCGTGCGCGGGTCGGTGGTGCTGGGTCCCACGGCATTGGCGACCGGGCTGGGGAGCCAGCGCACCATGGCCACGGATGCGTCTTCACCTGAGAAGTCCGGATCGTCCGGAACGTCACCGGCAACGATGCCCTTACTGAAGCCAGCCACTTCGAAGGCGGCCTGCCACTCCTCGATGCCAGCCTTGATCCATGGCTTGAGCCAATTCGGCGTGGCCGGATCGACGAAATACGTGATGGGTTTCTTCGGCACGCACAGGTTGCCGACCATCCTGTCGGAGCACTCCAACCGCCAACGGGCGACGTACTGGCGTGGGAGCACGCGTTGTTGTGGTGAGCCAAAATCGGTTTTGCTGACGCCGAAGAAACCCACGCGCGGGTCCATGAATCGCGGAATCATCGGAACATCCGGCAAGCGCACGATGGAGAACGTGAACGCTTCGGTGACCGCCGACGGCCCGCCTCCCAGCGGCAGTCCCGGGATGTTGGGCAATCCACCCACGGCGCCGCCCTGCGGCGTATACGTCTGCACCGCCGTGACGTTTACATTGCGCGAGAACGCGGCGAATTTGTCGATGTACGAGCGCGCCGCATCAACGGTGGCCCGTCGACCGTTAGCCACAAACTCGGGTACGCCACCGGTAAACAGTCGTGTCACTTCGATCACTGACGCGCTGTCCTTGCCGTATGCTTCCACATTGAGCGCGGTGATGATCGGGAAGATGCCGATCAACGACATGGCGCGATTGGTCGAAAGCGTACTGTCGGTAGCGACGTTGTTGTAGTTGATGTCGCGCAGGAAGATGCGATTTTCACGCCGCTCGAACCGAACCACACGGTCAGTGCCGAGCGTCCCGTTGATGCCGATGCTGGCGGCGGTGCCGGCGAGCACGGACGTGATGACGAAATCCTTGTTCAACTGATCGGCGGGAAGCTCGAAGTACAACCGTGAGCCGACTTGATGAACGTCGAACACACCCTTTTTGGATTTGGCGCGCGGTGTGATAACGGTGGCGTAAGGACGCGGGTTGGGCTCGGCTGCGCCGCCGCCCAACGCACCAGCGAGTGCGCCGAGGTTGGGAACACCGGCCGGCGGCTGATTCGGGGTACCCGGCGTGGGAGTACCCGGGGTTGGCGCGCCCGTGGTTGGCGTGTTACCGGCGGGGCGGTTTGACGCTGGCGTGGGCGCTGTGGTCGGCTTCTTCGCCGGCTGACAGGCCGCGAATGCCAACCCAGCTGCGGCCAGCGGGAGGGTGCGAAATCGCATTGGGAGGACGGGAAAGGGGGGCGCCGCGACCGGAACCCGGTACGGCAGCCCTCAGTTTACCCGCTCGGCGCCACTTGAAACAGTCGTTCGGCCACCGCCGAGCGAGCGCGGACCGCGCGTGTGCTCGGATTCCGGGACGAAGAGCCGATACTCAACAGCATCTCCCCCCCCGATCATCACCCACCGTCTGACCTCATCACGTCCACGAATTCTCGCTCCATCACAATCGCCACGGCGCTGCTCGCTGCGATTGCCGCACCGTCGATTCTCGCGGCCCAGCACCCGATAGCGAAGCCAGTGCCGGCGTCATCACCGGCCCGTAAGCCTTCCGCAGCCAGTCACTCCGAAAGCGTCGCGACGAGCGTGTCACACACCGCGATCCCTTTGTCGGGAACATCGTCGTGCGGAGCGCTCACGCCGCTTTCCGCGAGCGGTGCGGTGTTTCCAGAGACGGCGGGTCCAGGCTTTGCGTACGTCGATCCGAGTGTGCACCGCGAGTGCCCCGATCGTGTAGATGATCGGGTGCCGCTCGTTGGTAGCGCCGTTCGCCTCACTCGACGGCACACTCGGCCCCATCGCGATCGGTGATGACACGAACGTTCAGGACAACGTGGTGTTGTCGGGCAAACTCGTGGTGCTTGGTGATCATGTCAGTATTGCGCACGGAGCGACGATCATCGGACCGGCCACGATTGGGGCGCCGAAAGGCCTGCCGGCATTCGTCGGGTTCAATTCGGTGATCGATGGCGCGACGGTGGAGCCGGATGCGATGGTGACGCAATCTGGTGAAGGTGTCTCCCGGCATCATCATTCACTCGGGCATGAAGGTGCTTCCCGGCAAGTGGATTCAAACGCAGGAGCAGGCCGACAATGAGGCGCTGCGCAAGGTCACCAAGGTTGCCGACGCCGACCGGGAATTCATGCGCGGCGTGTTGCATGTGAACGGATCGTTCGCGGCGGGCTACTCCAACCTGGCGCACATTTCTCCGTCACAATTGCTGGGCGCAGGTCGCGATCCGGGGCATTCGGATTTCAACCACGACGCCGATCTGCCGACGTTTGCCGGTCAGGCAGAAGCGCATCCCGAAATTCCGATGCGAATCGTGGGCGGGGTGCGTATGGACGATCCGCTCATTGCGCTGTTGGCGAAGGTTGGTCGAGACGTGTCAATTCGCGCCGATGAGGGAGAGCACTTTCACTTCGGCATCGTAGGGAAATTGCAGGACCGCGTGACGTTTCACGCGCTCGAGCATACCGACATCGACATCGGAAATGGCGATTCGTTTGGCTACCACGTGGTGGTGCATGGCGGTCCGGACGATGCAAGCGTGCCGCATGAGGTCACACGCATCGGGGACAATGTCACGGTCAAGGATTGGGCGGTGGTATTCCGTTCCAAGATCGGAGCGGGCGTTTCCATTGGGGTGCGGGCATATGTAGACGGGTGTCATCTGGTGCCGGGCACGGTGGTTCCGGACCGCACGATCATGATCAAGGACAAGGTTGTGGGCATGGTTGAGTGGTGAGTTGGAGCAGTGAGTAACTGAGAGGCAAGAGGAGTGAGCAGGGAAAGGGGTGAGGGTAGAGGAGTGAGCAGAAGCAGGGGTGAGGGTGGAGCGGTGAGCGGTGAGGGTAGAGTACGCGACTCTGCCCTCACCGCTCAC
>JANOKE010000171.1:0-19011 GCA_031419135.1 Gemmatimonadaceae bacterium | reverse complement strand
GAGTTTCGCGGTCTCGCATTCCACCCTGCGCGGCGAATTCTGTGGGCCGGTCGGCTGCGCAAGGCCACGGAGTACTTCGGGCAGTCATCGTCATTCGCGCCAACGGGATACGCGTGGTCCGGAGACGGCGGCAGCGTGTGTGCCGGCGGCGTGAATGTGTCCGAACAGCTGACTCACGAAGTGCGTCAGTTCTCAACGTCGGATCCGACACGACTGAAAGATCGACTTGGGTTCGCGATTCCGTCAGCGCTGATGTCGCGCCAGGATTTCGTCGACATTCAGCGCACAATGCTCGACGATCTCACCGGCGAGGTGTTGCGCCTGCGAGGGGCCCACGAGAACCCGGGCTCCTACGACTTTCTGGTGGCTAATGACCAACGCCAGCACCTCGATCTGCATTTCGAGCACTGGCGAGAGCACTGCACCAATTTTTTTCTTCCGTTCTACGATCGGGATGTGCTGGCGTTGCTGCGATCGACGCCGGAATCAATGCTGGAAAAACACAACCTGTATTCGCGATGGCTCTCGCTGATGCCGTCGTTCGTGACTGGTACACCGTGGCAAACGTATCCAGGTCACATTCCCTGTCACCTGCCCAAGCCGGAACTGGCTGAACATCAATTCGGAGACAGTGCGTCAGCGCGTATGAACATCAGGACAGCGGCGGAATTTCGAAGGAATCTGCGATCGTGGCTCGTCGGCGGCATGTTGGGTTGGTCGGGGATCTCAAATGCAAAGGCGCTGATCGTGGGTTCACTGCACGCCGTCGGGGTCCGAAAGTCCGAGTTCAGCGCCACTGTATTGAACGATCTGATCGATCCGTACGGTTTTGGCGGGTTGGAAATCGATAACTGACTTGCCTGACGCGGCTGAATAAAACAAAAAAGGCTCTGGCGTATCGCGTTGCGGGGAGGACGTCGCAGGCTTGAACAACAACATTCGCGTCATCCAACATCGCTGCTACGGCATGCGCGATGAGAACTCTCTCCATCTCAAAATCCTCACGTGCACGCTCCCGCCAATCCCCCCCCAGGCGCTCAAAACCCGTACAGTCACCAGCCCGAAATCCCGACGAGCCTGAATACAGACGTCTTACCGCAGGGGACGCAGGGTACGCAGGGGGGATCGCGTCGCGGTTATGGCGGAGCACCGCGCGGACACACGATAGGTGATGTCTCACCCTTATCTGTCCTCTGCGCCCTCGGCGTACCCTGCGGTAAATAGTTTGCCTTGAACAGCCCCAAGGGCCGTTCGGGAACCTCAGCAGGTTGCCTTTTTTCACGCCCAAAAGAGAATGAACCGCGAAGTGCGCCAAGGTGTGCTTGCCCTTGAAGCACGCGTTTTACCCACACGATTCCACGACGAGCCACAAAAAAGGGGGAGTCGACTGACTCCCCCTTCCTTTGTTCCTACCGTTCTTGGCCCAGCGAAACTGCGTGACTACGAGCCCAATAGAACTGGAAGGTTCAGACGGAGCGACGACGGCGAGCCGCCAAACCAAGTCCAAGCAATCCCGAGGCCATCAGGAGATACGTGCTCGGCTCCGGCACCGAACGAATACGCAGGAGAACGTCGTTGTTGTCGAAGTCTGACGAGCGCTGGCAGCCAGGCGCCGTGTTGTTGGTGCAGCTCTTGTCTTCCAGTCCAACGTAAAACGTCTGGATGCCAGAGTTCGCAAAGATGGTTCCACCGATTGTCGAGGCACCCGAGCCAGCGCCAAGGAAGAGCGCGGCCTGACGACCACCCGCACCCAAACCGGAGAACGCCGTGCCGCCGACGCCATCAACGATGTCGATGAAGAAGCCCCATGTGGAGGCCGTGGAGAACGTGAACGGAAGTACGCCGACGCCGTCGAGGGCCGTCTGGACATTGGTCACGCCGTTATAAATACCCCAGCGAGAATTCTCACCAGCGATGTCGCCGAGCGTTTTGCCGGGAGCATAAATCACGTCGATCGTGTACGAGCCGGCGGCAAACAGGTAATTCGACGCGCTGGTGCCGTTGCCGTAATAGTGGCTGGGCGCTGTTCCGGTAAAGGGCAACCAGCCGGCCGGACGCTGATTCCCGCAGGTGGTGCTGGCTCCGGGGGCGTTGCTCAGAACGAAGCCAACGTTGCAGCCCGCGCCGTCATCCGACAGGTTGTCGAAGAATGGGCGAGCCGGCGCCGGGTTCGTGGACGATACGTTGCCGAACGCGCCTGGCATGGCTTGAAACGCCTGAGCGCTTGCAGTGCTGGCCAGTGCCGCGGACCCGAGCACTGCGATGGTGGTGAAACGAGTGACTGCCGAAACCGACATGGGAACCTCCAAGGGGATGAAAAGCAGAAACACCTACTACTCTCGACAGCACCTATGAGCAGGATGCGTTCCAACGAAACGTACGGAGTGGCATGGGCTGACGTTGAGACTGACAGCCATGCTAACATATTGAATAACAACAACTTAGAACACATGAACCGGCTTCGAACGATCAGCAGACTCAAGAACCGCTTTTGGATTATTGTTGCTCCGACACCACACTCTGCTGTACGCCTGATGCTTCGGCACCACCATTGCCTCAGCGTCACCCCGAATGCGATTGAACACCGGCCGAGTTTCGCCGATTCGTTCGAAACGTCAGATCAACGTCGCAGTCCTGATAGCAGAGTCACACTTCGGCTAATATAACATGCTGGAGACGGCTGTCGATGGCGTCTTCGTCCCTGCTTTGGAGCACGTTGAATACATGAAGCTTATTGAGGCGCTTGGCCTCATCAACCAGGCCCGCCGAAACGGGGCGCCCGAGCAGACGTTCCATTTGGTCTGCGGATTTACCCCGCTGCACTTCGCGACATTCCTTGTCGCCCACCTTCAGAGCAGAACCGTCGGACGCACGGTCACGCTACGCACGGGTTTGTTCGGTGACATATCCGGCAACCTTGAACGGATGCAATCCGACGGAACGTCGGCAACCGCAGGCATCGCCGTTGTAGTTGAATGGAGCGATCTGGATCCGCGTCTCGGCTGGCGCGCCGCGGGCGGCTGGACAGCCTCGGCCGTTCCCGACATTCTTCATACGACCTCACGCCGACTCACGTCCCTCGTGGAACGGCTCTCGGCGCTGGCCGGAGACGGGAATCACGTGTGCGTGGCGTTTCCAACGCTCACGATTCCTCCGGTGGCTCAGACACCCGGGGCCCTGACCTCGGCGTTGGAAGTTGGGCTTTGGCAAGCCATGGCCGATGCGTCAGCTCGGCTGGTTGAGCAGGGACGAGTCCGGGTGGTAAGTGCACAGCGAATCGACCGCATTTCGTCGACGACTGCACGTGCAGACGCCGCCTCCGATCTCGCGTCGGGCTTCCCGATTTCGTTGGCACACGCTGACCTGCTGGCGCAGACGATTGCAGAATTGCTGCTGCCACTCACCCCGAAGAAGGGGCTCGTGACCGATCTGGACGATACCCTGTGGCGCGGCATTCTTGGTGACGTGGGAATAGACGGCGTGGCGTTCTCCCTTGAGGATGGTGCACAGGTGCATGGTCTCTACCAGCAAATGCTGGCGTCGCTGGCCGATGCCGGGGTCTTGCTGGCGGTCGCCAGTAAGAACGACCAACCGCTGGTCCTGGAGGCGCTCCAGCGTCCGGGCATGCTGCTGAGCGCGGACCGCCTGTTCCCGGTGCACGCACATTGGGGACCGAAGTCCACGTCCCTGGGCGCGATTCTGAAAGCATGGAATGTCGCTCCCGACAGCGTGGTATTCGTAGACGACAACCCGCTGGAACTGGCGGAAGTGAACGCCAGGTTTCCCGAGGTCCTGTGCCTTCGTTTCCCCAAGGAAAACCCTCGCCTCGTTGTCGCCTTTCTCGAGCAATTGCGTGACCTGTTTGGCAAACCAAAAGTTCTCGACGAGGATCGCTATCGCCTGGCGAGCATTCGCGACTCGGCTGCCATTCACGTCGCGCTGGAGGAGGGCGTCGAGAGTGGCGACCAATTGCTGTCACAGCTCGATGCGGAACTCCGGCTGGAGTTCTCGGTCGACACCCACGATGAGCGCGCCCTGCAACTGATCAACAAAACCAATCAGTTCAACCTGAATGGCGTTCGATACAGCGAGCAGGAATGGACGTCGGCTCTTGCCGGCGGAAACCGATTCAAGTTGACCGCCTCGTACAAGGACAAATTTGGACCGCTCGGCAAGATCGCCGTGTTGCTGTGCGAACGGGAAAACGACGCGGTTCGCATCGACGCATGGGTGCTGAGTTGTCGGGCATTTTCACGCCGCATCGAGTATCAATGTCTCCAGTCGCTCTTCGATATTCCTGGCGCGTCCCGAGTCCGACTTTCGTACGCGGCCACCGAACGCAACCGACCGGCCCGCGATTTCCTCAGGCAACTGCTGGGAGAGGGGCCGTGGCCGGATGTGCCGGAGATAGCCCGCGACGTGTTTCAGACGAAGGGTCTGCCCACGTACCACACCATTCTCACCACCGGCACTGAACTGATCCCATGACTGACCTGCGACAGCGCCTGCTCATCTGTTTTGTAGCCGTTTTCCCCGATCTCAGTGAAAACGAGATCCCGCTCGCCTCGACGGCCACGGTATCCGCGTGGGATTCGTTGGCAAGCGTCACACTCGTGAGCGTGATCGAGGAGGAGTTCGACCTTCAGCTCGACGTCGACGAACTCGAAGACCTCAACTCGTTCGCCCTGGTGCTGGCCGTCTTGAACGAACGCGCGAGCAAGACAACGTGAATCACGAGGCCCGCGAGATGGATCCGGCCGATCTGTTCATCGGTGCGGAAGCGTCTTTTGAGCGCATGCTGTCGCAGAGCGACGTGGACGCGTTCGCGGAGAACTCCGGTGATCGCAATCCACTGCATGTGGATGCGGCGTACGCGGCGATGACGAATTTTCGGCGCCCGATCGTTCACGGCGCGTTCCAGATCGGGCTTGCGTCGGCGATGCTGGGGATGTTTCTCCCCGGGCGACGAGTACTCCTGATGGCGGTGCAGTCCCGATTCCCGGCACCGCTGTTTTGCCCCTGCCGTGTGCGAGTTCGGGGCGTGATCTCCAGCTGGGATTCCGCGACGCAAAAGGGGGTCGTTCGCACTACGGTAGAGGACACGGACACCGGCCGCATGACCGCCGAGGTACACACCGGATTCACGTTTCATGATCACGCCGACGTGCCAGCGACGGATCAAGGGAAAATCGAATCCGCACGCGCGGCAACGCCCTTGGCGGTTGACGGTGCCTCACGACCCATTGTCCTGGTGACCGGTGCCTCCGGTGGAGTAGGCAGCGCGATTGCCCGAGATCTCGCGACCGACCATCTCGTATTGGCGCTCTCTCGGCACCGAGCGCTGCCGGACGATCTTCAGACGCACCCATTTGTGCAGCATCTCTCGGCGAATCTCGCCGATGAAGCGTGGGAGTCCATTGTCGAGATCGTGCTGAACGGTCGTCCGTTGCACGCGGTTGTGCACGCGGCGTGGCCGGGAGCGCCGCAGGGCGGGTTGTTGGATGTGCACGTCGACACCGTTGCCATGCAGGTGGCCTTTGGCAGTACCTACCTGATTCGGCTGGCGCGCCTGCTGTCGATGAGCGCGACAGACGGCGGTCGGCTTGTCGCGATCGGTTCCAGCTACGGCCTGCACAGCCCGAACTTTTCGCTCGCCAGCTATTCACTGGGCAAAGCCACGTTGGAGCACACCGTGTCGCTGCTTGCTCCCGATTTGGCGAAACGACGAATCACGGTGAACGCCGTGACGCCGAGTGTGCTCGCGTCAGGGCTCAATGCACACATCACCGAACGTCAACGACTCCGGGAGGTTGCGAAAATACCACTCGGCCGACTCTGCGAGGAGTCCGATGTGATCGGATTGGTGCGGTTTCTGCTCTCGCCCGACGCATCCTTCATTTCTGGTCAGTCGCTTCGACTCACCGGCGCCCAGTTGTAGCACTGTGTGAACCGCAGCGGCAATGCTACAGATGAATACGTCCGTCGCCGTCTCCACGGGTCACGTGCGTTGCGGCCAACACGTGTTCGATGGATGCGTCACCACCGGCGCGCATCAGCGCCGGCGACGCGGCGAAGAGGTAGTTCGAGGGCGCCGACAGGTACCCTGCAGCTTGAAATGCGCGCCGCCACGATCGGTGCAATTGATTGGTGAGCGAGATGTCGACCTCCAGATCGTCCAACGCCTGGCGTGCCGCTTTGGCAACACCGGCTTCATGACCCGGTACGCACAGGCAGTCGAGCACGGTGCCGACGGTCAGATTGCCGAAGTAATCGCTTCCGGCCATCGCGGTGCGAAGCAAAACGAACCAGCCCACCGTTTCGCCGGCTGATTGCACGCGCCAGCAGAGTGTTCCCGAATGCTCCGCCGGGTAGAGCACGGACAACGACGCGCGGTCGCGTTCGACGGCAATCACGTAGTGCGACCGCGCCGCATTCCAGACATCTGTCGCCCAATCACCCCACGCGCTGAATCGGGACTTCGACAGCGATGGATGAATTTTTTGCCGGCTGTAGCGGGCAGCCGTGATCACCTGGACCGCACGAATCGTAGCCCAGCCGACCCCGGACCGCGCCATCGTCGCGGACACCACGCGTCTCGCCGCACTGCGGTTGAGTGTTGGCATGTTGTGAAGAAAGCGCCCGACGTTGTGCACGCGGAACAGGAAGGGCACGGGCACTACCGTCCAACGCAATGCCGACAAGAGTTTCGGCAGCGGTTGCTCAAGGCCGCCCATACCTACGGCGAAGGCACATGGGTAGCGTTCCAGCGTTTTGCGGATGAGCCAAACGCCTACGTGGGCAAAGCGCCGATCCACGGTTCCTTCGGAGAGGGGAAGCTGGATGTTGACACCGTGCTGGTCGCCGCTCGACGTGTGGACCAGATGGTGCTGTAGAATGATTCCACCCCGCACGTCAGGCCCATCAACCGCGACCATCGTCTCCGTGAAGACCGGTGGCGGCTGCGCAGCGTCGGGCACCGCCGCGACGGCGGTCCCGAAACGGTACGCGGGACCACCGTTGTCTCCCAGTCGCTGGTGAAACGCCTCAAGCGCTGGAATGAGTGACGCGTCGAGTGGTGAGAGCTTCATTCGCGCCGACGCGGGTGCGCGACCCGCCGATTCAGGAAGTGCCATGTCGGATCTTCTGGGCCAGCCATCGCCACTCCAGGGTCGCCCGCTCCGATGCGGTGAGCGGATGAGGCCCGTGCGTCGACTGGAGAAAATTCAGCAATGTGCCCACAGGAACGAACCAGCCATTCATGCGGCTCAACCGCGTCATCAACTTACAGAATCGTTTGTCAAGGCGTCCATTCTCGACGTAGCCGTGACCGAAGTGCGTGTACATGATGCACGCGCCACCTTCCTCGGCCAGACGATCCTGATTGGCCTCCGAGATCGTGTCGAGGAACGTTTCGCAATTCGAACCTTCGGACGACGCGTACCACGAGCGAACCATTGGACGGGCTGCATCGACGTAGGGCATCCAGGGACAGGCACGTAAGGTGTTGATGTCCCGAAACACGAAGTTGCGAACGTAGCGAACGTGTTCGTGACACAGATCGCCCCAGAACAGCGGATGCCCCTTCACATGGCCAAAAAACCGGTGGTGATTGCCGAATCGCGTCACGCCGTTGTAAATGGTTCGGCGAATTCCTGACAATCGATCATCGCCCCAGTAAATACCTTCCTCGCAGTTGTAATGATTGGACATGGTGATGGCCGCGCGACCGAATGTTGCGGCGAAGTGCTTCAGCCCTTCCGCCGTAAGTGCGCGGTGCGCGGTATTCTGACTGGCATTGTGATAGCCGATTTCGAATCCATCACGCTGTAGTTCCAGGCACAGGTCGAGATACTCCGGGGTTTCACAGCACTCGCCATTGCACGAACGTGGTCCGTCACCAGTGAGTGGCCAAACACCTTTCGTTGTGCGAAAGCCGAGATCCCGGAGAAAGGAGTACACGAGGCGCCCGGTCTCCGTGGTCTGGGCATCCGGGTCGTCGAACACCGTGAAGGCGAACGACGTGTTCTCTGGCCAGATCTGTGGGCTGGTGGCGATGCTCACGACGCTTGCGCTCGCAACGCGGTGACCAGTGACTGCTCACGTGCGACCCAGCCTTTTACGTCGCGAAACCCCACCTGGTGGAGTTGGCGTCGAATCACTATCCGCGGTTGATACGATTCAATGCGCGCGCGATTGAAAGGAAACCGAATCTGACGCCCGGCGAACAGGAGCACTGTATTTAACAACGCATACAGACGGTAGACGACGCCACGTGCACTCCCGCGACGAACCGCCGCCGCGAAGTCGCGGCGAAACATCGACATGGGGTGAAGAGTCAGCCAGAGCTGACCGCCTGGTTGGAGCACCCGATGGAATTCGTGAAGGGCCGTAGGAACATGCATGTACGGCAGCGAAACGCGGCACATGACCATGTCGAAGTACTGGTCGGAGTACGGCAACGCCTCGCCCGATCCCGCACGCAAATGCAAGTGCGGACTGCGGCTGGCGCCGAATGCCACTGCTTCCTCATCGATATCCACGCCGTGCGCCTCGACCGAGGGCGACAGCTTCAACGCGATCAGGCTTTGCCCGATGCCACAGCCCACGTCGAGCAAACGGCGACACGTGGGTGGCACCTCGGGAAGGCTTTGTCGATCGCTCTGCCGGTCCTCGGCGATGTCCAACTCGCGCAGGTGGTATTCGAGCGGAGCCCGATTGGCGCCCGACACGTTATTGGATCCGCGATGCCAGCGCCGCGACCACTCGCTCTCCGGCCCTGCCGTCCCAGCCCTCGGGCCGTTTGCGGTGCGACACGCGCGAGGCGGTGCGCACCAATGCCGCCAGCTCGGCGGGATCCAGCACCAGACGATTCGTTCCTTCGGTGATCGTGATAGGACGCTCGGTGTTTGGTCGGAGGGTCAGGCAGGGGACCCCGAGTGCCGTAGTCTCCTCCTGCAGTCCGCCCGAATCCGTGACCACGCAGTGTGCCGTTCGCACCAGGTCGAGCATTTCGTGGTAGCCAATCGGATCCATCAAACGAACGCCTTCGAGAGAATGCCCCATATCCAGCAGGCGCGCCTGGGTGCGCGGGTGGGCGGGAAAGTACACCGTGCGATCAATGGCGATGGAGCGAAGCGCCATGGCAATTGCCTGCAAACGCACCGCGTTATCGACGTTCGAGGGCCGGTGCAAGGTGACGACGACGTGCGAACCGTCCGCTCCCATTGCATTCGCAAATCCGCACTGTTCTGCCACGGACAGTGACGCAAAGAGTGTGTCGATCATCACGTTGCCGACAAATACAATTTCGGAGTCCGGCTCGCCTTCTGCCAACAGCGTCGCCCGCGCGTCGGTTGACGGCGTGAGGAGCAAGTCGGCGAGTCTGTCCGTGATGATGCGGTTTATTTCTTCCGGCATGGTGCGATCGCCGCTGCGCAAGCCCGCCTCCACATGGGCGATCCGCACGCCGAGCTTCGCTGCCACGATTGCCGTGGCCATGGTCGAATTGACATCACCGTACACGACCAGCCAATCCGGACGATGATCGACCAACACCGACTCAAAGCGCTCAATGATGTGTGCGGTTTGCGATGCATGCGAACCAGAGCCGACCTCGAGGTTCACATCGGGGGCTGGAATATCCAGATCCCGAAAAAACCTTCCCGACATCGCCTCGTCGTAGTGTTGGCCAGTATGCACGACCAACTGCGCATGCCCGGCCGAGCGGGCGGCGCGAAACACCGGGGCCAGTTTTGGAAAGTTTGGACGCGCGCCAACGACATGCAGGAGTTTCAAGGGACCGGAGGTAGATGGTTCTGGGCGACGTTCACGGCTGAAGCCGGACCGGTGTCGACTTTCGTCTGGCGTAGACCATCATGCTCAGACCCGACACCCACGCCTGAAACGCCGCGTCAGTCACCGGTTCGGCATCGACAAAACGCGGAAGAAAGTGGGGATCACTGCGGGTGCTCGCCAGACCGGGATCACAGGTAGTCGCCCACTCCACCCCCGCGTCCCTCAACCAGTCGGCATACTCGCGAATGTAGTCGCCCGACGGGAAACAGAAATGATTGAGCGGACGATCGTTGCCGCGGAGCGCGCGAATAATCGCTGCGTTTTCGTCGAGCTCGCGAAGAAAACTGTCGCGGTCGCGCGGCGTTCGATGGCGATGGGTATGCAACTGGACGGATACCGCTCGCGAGTCCAACGCCTCGACTTCCTGTTTCGACATGAGCTGCAGGAGCCGTTGCTCCATCAGCGCGTCGAAATCCTGATGCACCACGGTGGCCAGCGCGCGGGCCAGTTCATGCTTCTCATCGGCGCTCAGTCGGCGGTCAAGCGCGTACTGCCGAAGGGCATTGTGAATGACCGCGAAGCCAGGGTCGGCGGTGTTCCCGGGGATCGTGACGGTTTGGTCGATGCCGGGGAGGCGCACCGACCGGCCGCGTGCCTTCCAGAGCAGATACGAGGCCATCGTGTCGAACACCGGTTGGGCCCGTCCACAGTAGTACGTCGTGAGGTAGAGCGTTGCGTGGACATTGGCCGCCGCCAGAATCGGTGCCGCCTTCGCCGAGAAGTCGTAGGCCCCGTCATCAAATGTGATGCTCACTGCCCGATCCGGCAGATCCTGTTGCCGGAGTCGCGAGACGGCTTGATCCAGCGGCAGGACCGTGGCTCCAGCCCGCCTGAGCATCCCGAGCCGCCGTTCGAGGTGCCGTGGCGACACATACAGGTCCGACCATTCGTGTTCGTCGGCCAGCGACACGCCGTGATAGCACAGGATCAACAGTCGATTTCGCCTCCAACGCGAAGAACCGACCGCATCGTTCAATGCGAGCGCATCAGCCAGAATCAAAGCCTGTGAACGCGCCGTTCGGAGCGCTGTCAGGGCGAACGATAACATGTCAATCGCGAAGAATTCGTCACGTACAGGGACGAGCGTGAACGCCGGAAGAAACAGCCCGGACCGAAGTGATGTATGCGGCACAATCTACAGAATGTGTTGTCGCCGAGCCTTCCCGGGTGTGTTGCATGCGCGCACCTTTCCAGCCGGACACCGAGTGGCGCTCTCGCTCCCGGGCAGACCTTCACGTATTGATGGCGACCGCCGTACCCACAAATGGATCACGCATGAACAGCACGGCGCAGACCGCCGACGAGGCACCGCGCGACACTTGGGCGTTGTCATGCGCGTTGGCCGTTGGCTTTGCGCTCCTGTCGCTCCTGAGGGCTCAGGTAGCCGATTTGCAAGGCGATGAAACGTGGACCCGTCTGCTGGTGCGACTGCCGCTGTCCGATTCATTTCCCTTTATCGTCCGTGATGGAAAGCACCCGCCGCTGTATCCGGCGCTGCAGATGATTCTGGGAAACATGCTGCCTGACAGTGCCATTGGACTTCGATTGCCAAGCATCATCGCGGCGGCATTGGTGCCAGCATTCGTATTTTCCTATGCGCGTCGCTGGGGCGCACCGAGCATCCCGGCGGCAATCCTGGCGCTGTGGGTGGGCAGTCATCCGATCCTGCTGACACAGGCGGTCAACGCGAGAAGCTATGCGATTTTGGCGCTCGTTGTGCTGGTGCACGGGGGCGCGCTGGCCGACTATCTGGCCACCGGGAGTCGGCGATCCCTTCTCCTGTCGGGTGTGTGCGGGGCCGTGGCCGTCATGATGCACGCGTTTGGCGTGCTGTTCGTCGGCGCGGTTACGGCGGCCGGTTTGGCGTGGTGTGCGATTGCTGCGCGGTCTGTTCCGACAATCAGCTGGAAGCACATCGTGCTCAGTGTGCTGCCCGCCGCCGCGTTGTTCTGCGGGTGGTACGGATTTGTCGCGCTCTCGTTGCGAGAAACGACGGGTATGGCCGCCGGGCTGGAGTGGGTCGATGCCCCAACCATACAGGATCGTGGGTATACGCTGGGGACGCTGTTGGGGAGCGCCGACGTCGAGCGCAGCACCAGGACAACGCTGCTGCTGTGGGCGATGCTGGTGGTGGGATTGGCGGTGGGCTCACGTCGCAAGAAGACGTTGGCGCTCGGCATCGGGCTGGTAACGCTGGCGGCATTCGGGCCATTCATTGCGCAGAACCTCGCCTCCGGCATCATCGTCAACAAGCCCCTGTGGGGGAACCGGCACGTTGTGCCAACCGTCGGCCTGCTGGCTCTTGGATTTGCCCTTTCGTTGCGTCGAGACTTGCTGCCGCGATGGTGGCCGGGAGTTCTGTCCGTCGCGCTGGTGGTCCTCTCCTGCGTTTCACTGTCCACGATGGGACAGTGGCGTCGTACCATGCTTTCGGATCTGGCGTCACACCTCAAGGCCTTGCCCGGATCGACTGCCGTTCGCGTAACCTACGCGTACGGCGATCTGAACGTGCTCAACTTCTACCTCGACCGGGGTTGCGTGGACGATTTTCAGCTGCGCGTACAATTCCCCGATGTGCGCGGACCGGCCAACCCCTCAACACGCTCCATTCACTGCGTCGCGAAGCCGGTCTCGGCAGCCGTTCCCGATGACCAACAGCGCCTGATCGTGGTCCATCGATCATTCGTGAAGGCCGAAGTTCAGGCGCGGGATTCGTTGCTCGCACGCGGCTGGACAACGCAGTATCAGTTTCGCTCTGCCGCTGAATTTCTGGTGGCCGATGTGGTGGCCCGCCATCCATAATGGAGAAGAGCAGGAGCGACATCAATTGCCGACTCGGCTCGCGACAGACCTCCGACTAATCACCAGCCCCGCTGAGCGTATCCCGCCGAAATCCGTGCTTTTCCATCAGCCGGTACAGCGTGGTCCGATCAATCCCGGCCAGTCGCGCCGCCTTCGACATATTGCCGCCGGCCCGTGTCGTCAGCCGACTCAGATACTCCTTCTCGAAGTGCGCGATCAAGTTGTCCTTCGCCATGTGAAACGGCTCACTCATGATCGTCGCCGGTAACCCAGTCTCGACCTCGGCAACCGGACCCTCGTCGTACACCGGGATGTCTTCCGGCGCGATGGCGCGACCGGCGTCGGTAATGACCGCCAGGTGCTCAATCACATTCTGCAACTCGCGCACGTTGCCGCGCCACGGGCGCGACTGCAAAAAGACAATCGTCTCCGGCGTCAGCGTGGGAATGGTTGAGCCACCGGGACGATGCCGCTGCCACGACCGCGTAAGGAAGAATTCAGCGAGCAACGGAATGTCCTCCAGTCGCTTGCGAAGCGGCGGCAGCTTGATGGGCACAACCCGCAGCCGGTAGAACAAGTCTTCGCGCAGCACACCCTGCTGCACGGCTTCCTGCGGGTCGCGATTGGTCGCCGAAATGAAGCGCACGTCAACAACGGCGTCCTGTGTTTCGCTGCCAAGGCGTCGCACCACGCCATCCTGCAGCACACGCAGCAGTTTTGCCTGGAGCGGCATGGTCATTTCCGTCAGTTCATCCAGGAACAGCGTGCCGCCGTTGGCCACTTCCAGCAGGCCCGGCTTGTCGCGGTCGGCGCCCGTGAAGGCGCCCTTGCGATAGCCGAACATTTCCGACTCCAGCAGGTTTTCCGGGAGGGCAGCGCAGTTGATCGGCACTAACTTCCGAGTGGTTCTTCGGCTGTGCTTATGGATGAATTGCGCAATCATTTCCTTGCCGGTGCCACTCTCGCCTGAGATCATCACCGACGCATCCGTGCCGGCCACCTTCTGCGCGAGGTCCACCGCTTTACGAAACGACGGCGAAACGCCCAGCAAGTCCATGCTCTCACCGGAGCCACTCTGGGTTACCTGCGACGGCCTGATCTCGCGGGTGTCCTTGGCCGACCTGACGGCGTGCGCGGCACGACCAACCAACACCTGCAGATGCGATGCCGAGAACGGCTTAGGCAGATAGTCCCACGCGCCCGCCCGCAGGGCCTCAATACTGGATGCCACGCTCGGATTGCCTGTCATGACGACGACAATGATGTCCTTGTGCGCTTCGATCGCGGCCTTGAGAATCTCCATGCCCGTGACTGGACTCATATAGAGATCGACCAGCACAATATCAAAGCGGCGCCGTTTCACCATTTCCAATGCCTCTTCCCCTCGTCCGGACGATGTCACGGCATGTCCGTCCATCTGAAGCACCGACGCACAGCCCTCTCGCAGCGTACGGTCGTCATCCACGACCAAAATACGTAGCCCGGTCCCTCTGTCGGGGACGGTCTTTTCGGGTGACTTGGCTGACGGTTGGTCGGTCATCGCAGGGTCAGGGAAAGCGGAGGAACGGTGATCTGGCAGACAGCTGCGTTTCGCCACGGGCACTGAATCGTCTGTCGCTGAGCAGGGTATCGGCGATTTGGATCTGCGCCCAAGACAACGAGGCGTGATGCATGATCCCGACACTTTCGCGGCGTCAGAGCAGCGAAGTTCCACGATAGTAGCATATGGATGAGCGAAGGAAGAGCGAGATACGGTGGTTGAAGTCGAGAGTCAAGCCCTTTTCGTAGCTTTTTCGCGACACCCACCGTTTCATGACCGCAACAGCCACAAGATCGTCACATTTACTGTAGCGTTGGTGCGGCGTGGCATTCGCGCTTCCGCCACACCGAGTAGTGGTTAGAATTTGACGGTCCATGTGATGGACGCATCGCATGGCCAGCCCCCAGCCCGATAGACCTATGTCAGGTAACCAAATGCAGCCCGCGTCTCGCGACGCCGCCGTGGACGTCTATCAGGACGCGCCGCCTCCGCAAGACTGGGGTGGTGGGCAGGAGGCCGCGCCCGCGCCGGCCGGTCCGAAAATCGGGAGATCGCTGTCGGCGCTGAATCGGTTCAAGTGGCTGATTCTATTGTTCGTGCTGTTGGGCGCCGGTGGTGGATACGCAGCGACCAAGTTCGTAGACCCGGAGTATGAAGTCCGCGCGACGATCATGCTGGAAATGGGAACCGGGACCAACCAGGGCGAAGGTGGACCTATTCAGGCCAACGAACTCCTTCGGGCCTCCGGTTGGCAGGATTTGCTTCGTTCGTTCGCCATTTCCGATCCGGTCGTCAACCAACTAGCATTGTTCGTCGAGCCGGTCCGCGCCGCCGATAGCACCGTGTTCCGCACGTTCCGTGTGGCGCAGCGGATGCAGCCAGGTGAGTACGTGATCACCGTGACCGGCAATGCGTACACCTTGCGTTTGAAGGAGCCGGCCAGCGAGGTCGAAAAGGGCTCACTGACCGACTCAATCGGACGGCCCGTGGGATTCCTGTGGCAACCGGGCGCACAAGCGTTTGCTGGGCGCAAGGAGATCGAGTTTCGCGTCGAGACACCGCGTGAAGCGTCGATTGCCCTGATCAAAAAGCTGAAAATGGTGCTGAATGACGGCAGTTCCTTCATGCTGCTCAACCTCACCGGTGACAACTCAAACAGAACCGCCACCACCCTCAATGCGTGGGTTGAGCAGTTTGTTTCCGTCGCGACCGCGCTCAAGAAGAAGAACGTCACCTCGTACGCCACCATTCTTGAAGGCCAGCGCGACTACGCGGCAAACAATCTGTTGTCTGCCGAAGCGGCACTTGAAGGGTTCAGTGTCCGGACCGCCACGGAACCGACAGAACGTCAGTCGGCGCTGGCCGGCGTCGAGCGCACGACCAGTCCGGCGTTCGACGCGTATTTCAACGACAAGGTCGTCGCGGAAAACTTCAAGAAGGATCGCGAATCAATTGAGCGTCTCCTGGCCAGCGGAAGCGAGTCCGGTTCGCTGACGCGAGAGGCCCTGCTGTCCATTCCGCTGGTCGCTACTGATGCGGCGGCCGAAGACCTTCGCAATGCCCTCAAGGAACAATCGGATCGCGAATTCAAGCTTCGGCAAATGCAGGAAAGCATGACCGACCTTAATGACCGGGTGAAGAACGAGCGGGAGGCCTTGACCCTCCTGCGCACCACGATCGTGCCGAGGGCCGTAAACGGCTATCTGGCGCAGTTGAGGATTCGCGAACAGTTGCTGCGGGCGAAAATCGACGTCAGTGGCAAGGATTTGCGAGGTATCCCCAGCCGTACGATCGAAGAGCAGCGGCTGAAGCGGCAGGTAGAAGTAGCAGCCGAAATGTATAAGAACCTCGATCTGGAGGCGGCGAAAGCCAAGCTGGCCGAGGCGGCAACCATTCCCGATGTCAGCGTACTCGATTCGGCCGTTGCGCCGCTGGAACCAACGCGAAACACCGCACCCGTCATCATCCTTGCGGCAATTGGCGCGGCACTGGCGCTGGCCGTGTTCCTCGCGATCCTGCTCGACAAGGTCGACAAACGATTCCGCTACCCCGAGCAGGCTACCGATGAATTGGGGTTGTTCGTGTTGGGCGTCGTACCCGTGATCCACGCAAAGCAAAAACGCAGCGCCGCCGATCAGGCGTCGCAGGTGGTGGAGGCGTTCCGCACCATCCGCATGAATGTTCGGTACGCTGCCGATCCGGGGCGTCCGCTCACGATGACCATCACGAGTCCGGGTCCGAATGACGGAAAATCGTTGATCTCTTCGAATCTGGCGCTCTCGTTCGCTGAATCGGGCGCCCGCACGCTGCTGATTGATGGAGACATCCGACGCGGTGAATTGGCCAAGACGTTTGCCATTCCGCTACGACCGGGATTGGTGGAATATCTCGATGGCACCGCCCTGATTGCCGAAGTGCTGCACCCGGCGGCATCGCATCCCAATCTGAGCGTCATGCCGGCCGGCGCGCGCCGCAAACGAGCACCAGAACTTCTGGCCACGCCTCGCCTTACTCAGTTGATCCAGCAAATGGCCAGCGAGTACGACGTGGTGATTGTCGATTCTCCGCCGCTTGGCGCGGGATTTGACGCGTACGCACTGGCGGCAGCGACGGGCAATATGGCGCTCGTGCTTCGTGCGGGCGTGACGGATAGGAAGATGGCAGCCGCCAAGATGTCCGTGGTGGATACGCTTCCAGTGCGCGTTATGGGGGCAGTGCTCAACGGCATCAAGCTGACGGGGCAGTACCAGTATTACTCGTACTATAACGACTACGCCGCACACGATGAGGAACCGGTGGCACGCGTTGCGGCCGGTGCGACTCGCGGCGAGTTGGTCCGATCGGAGCCGCGATGAGTTGCTTCGGCGCCGGGGTGCGCTTCAACACCAGGATGCTTGACACGTTGCTGCGGCTCGGTGCCGTGGTTGCACTGTGTGGGCCAGCCAGTGCGAGCACGCAGCCGCCGCCGTCGACGGTGAGCTTGCAACGTGCCACGCGTACTGATCTGGCAGCCCGTGTGGCTACGCTGGAGGGGCAATTCACGGCGGGCGCCACCAAGGGAGAAACGAAGGTAAAAATCGGCGCCGACCTCGCCGAGCTTCGAAGTCGACTGGCGAACGGCGATTTCAGAGTCGGCGACCGATTTCTGTACACGCTCACCATGGACTCGGTACGCTCGGACACTGTCTCAGTTCGAGACGGGCTGACTGTCGCCGTGGGCAACCTTCCCGATATTTCACTCAAAGGGGTGCTTCGCTCGGAGCTCGATGACGCGCTATCTGCTCACATTCTTCGCTATCTCAAGAACGCGCGTATTCGAACGGTGACGTTGACACAGGTTTCAATTCTGGGTGCCGTGGGCCGTCCAGGATACTATAACGTTGCCCCAGACAGGCCGCTGAGTGAACTCATCATGATCGCCGGTGGCCCGGTTGCCGATGCGAACCTGCGCGAGGTGGAAATCAAGCGAGCCAGCCGGGTCGTCCTGAAATCGAAGGACTCGCGTCAAGCGCTCCTCAACGGGCGCACGGTTGAGCAGGTGGATATCCGCTCGGGTGATGAAGTGGTGATCCCCATGAAGCGCAAGGCCAACTGGGGGCAGATCATCCAGCTGCTTTTCGTTGCCTCCTCGCTGTTCTTTGCGTTTGTCCAGTTCATTCAGTGGTATTACGGCAGGCAGGAATAGCAGGAGCCTCGCCTTCACATGGATATCCAGTCTATCGACTCGCGTTTTTCGTCGGGCAAGCGCCCAACGACCCCACCCCGCGCTCGCCCGTTCATTGGCGATTCCGTGCCAACGCAGGCCGGCGGCGCGATACCGGGGCCACTGGACGACTTTGAGCCGCGTGAAAGGTCGGAGATTGTCTCACGCCTGTTCAATGGTGGGCTGGCGATCTTGATGTTCGTTGTCGCGCTGCCGGTCATGCTGATCGCGGCCCTCATGATTCGGTTGTCGTCTCGCGGCCCGATCCTGTACACCCAGACGCGCGTGGGTGTCGATCGGCGGTGGGCTCGCACCCGGGCGCTCAACGAACGCCGTCGCGAAGATCTGGGTGGCATCCCGTTTACCATCTACAAGTTTCGCTCGATGCGGGTTGATGCAGAGATCAACGGACAGGCCGTGTGGGCCAAGAAGGATGACGACCGGGTCACGCGCGTTGGCAGGGCCATTCGCACGACGCGAATCGATGAACTGCCTCAGCTGTTCAACGTCATCCGGGGTGACATGAACATCGTTGGCCCTCGGCCAGAGCGCCCGTCAATTTTTGTTCGGCTGCGTGAGCAGATTGTTGACTACCCGGTGCGGCAACGGGTCAAACCTGGAATCACCGGGTTGGCACAGGTGTGCAATCCATATGATACGTGCCTTGACGACGTGCGCCGGAAGGTGGCCTTTGATATTCAGTATATGGAGCGACAGTCGCTCGCCGAGGATATTGTCATCATGCTGCGCACGGTGCCGGTGATGATCTTCCGAATTGGCGGTCGGTAGTCCTCAGGAGGTCGTGAATTTTTTCACTGACGTCTTGTCGGTCTGCTCGTCCATGCAATGAATGGCGTCGTCGTGCCGGTTGCGGCGTACCGACCATCCCGATTTTTTCTCAGCAATCGACATGACTACCACATCGGAATCACACAAGTCAGGCCTGCTCGCGAAGATTCACGATCGGTCCGCCGTGATCGGCGTGGTCGGACTCGGCTACGTGGGGTTGCCGTTGGCGATGGAGTTCGCACGGGCGGGGTTTCGCGTGATGGGCTACGATGTCAGCCAGCGGGTGATCGACCTGCTGATGGCGGGCCACTCGCACATCCAG
>JANOKE010000170.1:0-4538 GCA_031419135.1 Gemmatimonadaceae bacterium | reverse complement strand
CAACGAGGATGCCGGTGGTGGTTTTGGTGTAGAAGCCGCCGGCGGTTTTATCGCCCAGCTTCCCGCTGGCCACGAGTTCCAGGATCCATGCCGGCAGCGTGAAGTCTTCACCGGTTGCACCGCCAATGCCTTTGGTGACGTGCGCCAGCACATCAATGCCCGTGAGATCGCCGGTGCGGAACGTTGCGGTACGCGCCCGACCGACGAGTGATCCGGTTAGCCCGTCCACTTCATCGATCGTGAGACCGTGTTGTTCCATGCGTCGCATCGTGCCAACCATGCCGTACACGCCAAGGCGATTGGCAACGAATCCCGGCACATCTTTCGCCATCACGATGCCCTTGCCCAGCGTGCGTTCGGCGAACTCGCGAATTGCGCCAATTACTGCCGGATCGGTGTCGGGCGTGGGAATGAGTTCGAGCAGGTGCATGTAGCGCGGCGGATTAAAGAAGTGCGTGCCGAGAAAACGGCGACGAAACTTCTCTCCGCGGCCAGCGAGCAGCACCGACATGGGAATGCCTGACGTGTTCGAGGAAATGATGGCCGTTGGCTTCATCAGCGACTCGACGCGCGCAAACAGCTGCTGCTTCGGTTCGGGCAGCTCGATGATGGCCTCGACGATCCAGTCGCAATCGGCGAGCAGTCCCAGATCGTCTTCGGTGTTTCCGATACGGACGCGCAGTGCGGCGCCGGTCTCCATGAACGAGGCGGGTTTCGATTTCACCGCCTTCGCGAGGCCATTGCGGGCTGGCGCGCTGCGATTGGGCGACGTGGCATCGGGGTCGCCAGGAATGTCCAGCAATACGACGCGACAGCCCGCCGATGCGGCGAGAGCGGCAATACCGCTCCCCATCGCACCAGCGCCCACCACGCCGACGGTCGTCACACGCATTCGGGAATCTCTCCGCAAAAGGGGTCCGTAAAGCTAACCTACGGGTTGAACCAGTAGCTGATCTTGAGCAGCACCGTGTTGAGTGGCCGCGCATCGAACAGGTCTCGGACATCACGCTGTGGGGCGAAGCTGCCGGGATTACGCTCATCCGGGGCACGTCCCTGCTGCCACACCAGAAAGAGCGTGCTGGCCGGACGATACTCCCAGCGGAGTACCGCGTTGGAATTGAACTGTTTGACGTTGAAGCCGCGTGGTGCCGTGGCCCGATACCCGGCAAAACGCGCGTTGTAGTCCGTGTCGCGCGCGTTACCAAGCGCGCGCCAGTTGGCATACTCGCCGGTGCTCACGAAGGGTTGGCCGTACACTTGCAATGACAGCGTTGGCGTGGCGGTCCAGTTGCCGCGCGCGGTGACGGCGAGAATGTGCTGATGCAAGCGGGCAAAGGTGAAATGCGTGGTGTCGCTGAGCAGCGCACCAAAATTGCCAATCCACTGCTGGTCGTTGATAATTTCGTCCACCGAAAGGGCGACGGAGGTGGAGAAGCGACTGGCCACACGCAGTTCCACCCCGGCATCGGCGCCGCGGTACCACGAGCGGCCGCCATCACTGTTGCCGATGCGATACGCGACCCTGGGAACCACCGCGGGGCGCGGATCGCCCACCACATCGAAGCGGATGCCTTGTTTGGACGACTGTCGCAATGCCGGTCCGCCACGCGCGCAGCTCACACAGTTGGTGCCGCCGAAATCGCTGATGCTGGTGGTAATGGCACCGCCCCAGTTGTTGTGAAGGCTGGCGCTGGTATGCACCGACAACACCTGCGCCGACAACAATCCGCCAGTGGTCCAGTGCGACTCCAGCGACGCAGTGGAGAACGCAGACCGGAATACCCGTGATGGCCGCAACTGTCGCAGATCGAGCTGTTGTCGGAACATCACGTCGTTCACCAGGTTCACGAACCCCAGATCGTTGAACTCCACACCCGCCGACGCGTACCGGAACACATTCTCGTATCGCGTGCGGCCGCCGACCTGCTTGATCCCGGCGGAGAACACCAGTCCACCCAACGACGTTCGGGTGGAGTCGTACGCTTGCTCGTGATCCGGTCGTTGATAGAAATGCACACTGTTGCGCTGCGTCAATGCGATCGCCGTGGCCGAGCCGCGCACGTCATTCAGTCCCCCGTACGCCGTCCACTCCCACCGATCACGCGCGAATCGGTGGAATCCCTGCACCAGCAGTGTGGTCGCCGACCGCCGGAGAAACGCGTCGGTCCCCGCATCGAGTTGGCGCCGCACGTCGGTGAGCTGCAAGCCAAGCTGCGACCGACCGCCGCGTAACTCGCGCAGCCCGCGCGCCACCAGATAGTTGGTTTGCGGCTCGATGGTGGTGCCGCTCGCACCCCGCACGCGTTCGGTGGACGCGTTCACCAGGCCAAAGGCGACGCCATTGTCGAAGCGGCCGGTGATCTTCGCGGCGGCGGTGATATTCGTGAACACCGGATCCGCCGCGGCACTCCGCAGTTGCGGCGTGCGTCCAATGCGCCGCGTGTAGAAAATCCCCTCGCAGGGCCCGTTGCAGCGATAGAGTCCTGCGCCTTCCTGAAAAAATGGCCGTCGTTCATCGAATCGGATTTCGAACGCACTGAGATTGAGCACGGCGGGATCCGCTTCCACTTGTCCGAAATCCGGATTCACGGTCGCATCCACGGTTATGTGCGATCCGAGTCCGGCCTTGAGATCGAGCCCGCCCGCGAACTCGCGGCGGTCACCACCCGAGCGCGCCGCCGGATTGGGCACACGCTTCGTCACGGTGTAGGGCAGCAGTTCGAGTCGTCGGGGCGTGCCGATCTTTTCGATTCCCGTGATCGTGCCGAGCTGCGAGATCAGTGTGCGCCTGGATGGCCGATAGGCGGGCCACGCATCGCGCTGGCCCAGTCGGGCGATATCGCGCCACACGCCAAAGCCGAATTCGTGGACGTCCTTGGCGGTGAATCGCAGTTGACTCAACGGCACACGGAACTCGGCGACCCAGCCCACGCTGTCGATACGGGTGCCCACGTCCCACACGCCATCCCATGTCGCATCTTCGGTAACATCGCCGTACATCGAGAAGTCGCGCTTGACGCCGGCCGGATTCACCGCGAGCTCGATGCCGCTCCGTCGGTCCTTGTACGCGTCAATGAAGATCTTGAGCTGGTCGCTGGAGGTTTTGACGTCGCGACGACTGAGCAGCGAAACGATGCTGTCCGGGCTCGGGTCGAACGCGCGCACGAGTACGTACAGATTGCGATCGTCGTACGCCACGCGCACTTCGGTGCGAAACGTAGCTGGCAGGTTTTCGCCGGGGTCGAACTGACGAAAGTCGGTCATCGCTGGTGCCAGGCGCCACACGGCGTCGGTTTCGCGCCCGTCGATCACCGGTGGCGACGCCGCGCGCACCGCGCGCCCGACAACCTGCGTGTCCGGCAACGAAGCGGTCGACTCCCGCAGTTGGGCACTGAGGGGCGCGACCAGGAAAAGGGCGCAGATAGCTGCCACGGCGCGCGCCCCTTGGCGCGCGTCAACGACCGACGCAACAAATGTCATCCTACGCCTGCTGCGCCGGATTGAAGCCGCGCACGTCGTCGAAGTAGCCGCGAATGCGGGCGATCCCGGCCGCCTGATCGTCTTCGGCCGGCATCGTGGTCGGTCCAAGACGAATGACCTTGCGTCGCCAATCGAACGCCACGCAGCAGATGGGCACCTGCGCACCCTTCGCCACGTGCCAGAATCCCGATCTCCACTTCGTCACCTTCTTACGCGTGCCTTCCGGCGCAAGCGCCAACGCGAACCGTTCGTTGGTGCGGAAGGCCTCTATCGTGGACTCGACCACTTTCGAACGCTGCTGGCGCTGTACCGGAATCCCACCATTGGCGCGCATGAACCACCCAAGGGGTGGCGTGAAGAGGGAGTCCTTCCCCCACCAGTGCGTGTCGAATCCCAAGGCCCATTTTGCAGCGAGTCCGATTGGAAAGTCCCAATTCGAAGTATGAGGCGCGACAATGGCGACGAATTTCGGGATATCCGGCATGGCCCCCTCAAAACGCCAACCGGCACGGGTCAGGATCCAGAGTCCGAACGCGCGGAGCAGCCAACCGTTTGTTTGCGGCGTGTTCGGTCCGAGATGCCAGTCGGTCAAGCCAACTGGCCCGGCGGTGGCGGGTACGGGCACGCGCGATACGTCGGGCGCGGGTGCGCTGGCGAGGGAAAGGATCATGGCGTTCATTTGACTCATGACTCACGCGATCCGCAAGACCTTCGCCGTCCGCGCGACGCGGGCACTGCACCGAATAATCGGCACCGCCGCCCTCAGCGTGTGTGCCGCCGGGTTGGCGTTGGCTCAGCCAACGGGCGAAGGGCCGCTGGTGCTGCGGTTGCCCTCGAGTGCGCGCATCGCCGCGCTGGCCAACGCCGGGTTGGCCTCAACGGACGGCGACGCGATGTTCTACAATCCGGGCATGCTGGCGAGCGCGCGCGGCTCGGCGATTTCCCTGCAGCGATACGGCTCGTACGGCACGGCGGGTTCGATGGGGACAACCTCCACCGCGGGTTCGCTCGTTGTTGGCATCGGCGCACAATTCGTGAGCTACGCGGCACCTACGGGC
>JANOKE010000169.1:0-11033 GCA_031419135.1 Gemmatimonadaceae bacterium | reverse complement strand
CACTGTGCGGAGACGGCGTGGCCACCCTCACCATCAAGAACCTGCCCGACCCACTGTACGCGCAGCTCAAGGCGCGCGCGGCTGAGAATCGACGCAGCCTTAACAGCGAAGCGATCCTCGCCGTTGAGCGTGCCCTCACCGACATGCGCGCCGACGATCCCACGAAACTGCTCACCGCGCTTCGTCGAAGTCGTGCACGGCTCACCGGCGTCTACGTCACGGACAAGGAACTTCGCAGCGCGCGCGACTCCGGCCGCGCATGATTGTCTCCGACGCCAATCTGCTCGCCTACCTGATACTGCCCGGCGAACGCACAGCAGAGGCAGAGGCGGTCCTTATCAAGGACCCTGTCTGGGTCGCGCCCGTCCTCTGGCGAAGCGAGATGCGGAGCGTCGTTCACAAGTACGTGTCGCGAGGCGATATCACGGTCGCTCGCGCGGTCGCGTTGCTTGCGCAAGTCGAAGGCATTCTCGAGGGGAGGGAAGGCGAAGTGAACTCCCGGGATGTGCTGGAGTTGGCGTCGCGTTCGAAGTGTTCGACCTACGATTGCGAGTACGTGGCGTTGGCGGTTGCGCTGGGTGTTCCGCTGGTGACGACCCACCGAGCCGTGCTGAAGGACTTTGCCGGTATTGCGATTCTGCCGGAGGCGTTTCTGGATCGGTAGAACGCAAGTCCGCGTTACGATCGTCCGGTCGCCGCGCGCACGCTCAAGGCATTACGATTCCCGTATGATCCAGTATCAGCAGCTGCTCCGGCTTGTGCTCGACGAAGGCACCTTCAAGCCCGACCGCACCGGCACCGGCACTTACGCCGTGTTCGGCGCGCAGGCGCGCTATTCGCTGACAGATGGCTTTCCGATGGTGACCACCAAGAAGCTCCATCTCAAGTCGATCATTTACGAGCTGCTCTGGTTTCTTCGCGGTGACACGAACATCAAGTATCTCACCGATCACGGTGTGAGCATCTGGAACGAGTGGGCCGACGCCCAGGGAAACCTGGGTCGGGTATACGGCGCGCAGTGGGGTGACTGGCGCACCGCAGATGGTCGCTCCATCAATCAGATTGACAAGGTTATCGAGCAGATTCGCACCAAGCCTGACAGTCGTCGCCACCTCGTCACCGCCTGGAACCCCGGCGAAGTGGATGACATGGCGCTCCCGCCGTGTCACGCGCTGTTCCAGTTCTTCGTGCAGGACGGCACGTTAAGCTGCCAGCTGTATCAGCGCAGCGCCGATTTGTTTCTCGGCGTGCCGTTCAACATCGCGTCCTACGCGCTGTTAACGATGATGGTCGCGCAGGTAACGGGACTTAGGCCGGGAACGTTCGTGCACACGTTCGGTGATTTGCACTTGTACAGCAATCATCTGGAACAGGCGCGTTTGCAGTTGAGCCGAGAGCCGCGCGCGTTAGCACAGATGCAGATCAATCCCGACGTGAAGAACATCCACGACTTCGTGTTCGAAGATTTCACACTCGTGGGCTACGATCCGCATCCGGCAATCTCCGCACCGATTGCCGTTTGAACGGCGCATGAAGCAGTTCAAGGCGATCGCCGCCATGTCGGAGAATCGCGTGATCGGCAACGGGCCGACAATTCCATGGCATCTGCCCGAAGACTTCAAGTTCTTCAAGGCGCTGACCACGGGTCACGTGGTCGTGATGGGGCGTGCGACATTCGAATCGATTGGTCGGCCGCTGCCCAATCGCGAAACCATCATCGTCAGTCGCAGCGGCTTCGCCTACCCCGGCGTGCGCACGGTGCCAAGTCTCGATGACATCGACGTGAATGCCGACGCGCGCGAAGTGTTCATTTGCGGAGGCGCGAAGATCTACGCGCTTGCACTGCCCTGTTGCTCAGACCTGTACCTCACACATGTCAAGCGCGTGGTCGAAGGCGATGTGTTTTTCCCGCCGTTTGAAACGCTGTTCGAGCCGGTGATAACCCTGCGCACGGCGCTCGACTTCGACACTGTACACTACCGGCGGCGAGCGTAGCGGAACACCGGTGGCTTCATCGGCAAGAGCGACGCCATTTTGCGCGTGGTCGCGCTTTCTTGGTTATGGCCATAACTTGAGATATGGCCAGAACCGTTGTCAAAGTAACCTACTCACTCGCGCCAAGCGTTGTCGACCGACTCGAACGCTTGGCGGATACCTGGCAGGTGTCAAAGTCCGAGGCCGTGTCGCGCGCCATCGCGGCCGCGGCAGACGCCAGCCCACCGCCGGATGCAATTGCCGAAAGCCTCGCGGCGCTCCGCACCCTGCAGGAGTCAGCAAATGTCAACGAGCCAATTGCCGCGGCGTGGGCGCGCGACGCGCGGGCCGAACGACAAGCCGGTCGTCAGGGTGGGACGCCACGCCAGGGGAGCGTCGATCGCGCCTTTGCCTCCATCGACAATCTCGTTGACGCGAAAGCGCTGGGCGTCGTGAATCGCGAAGAAGCGGGGCTTGGCCATTCGCGTTCAGAGCTTCCCCACAGTGATGAGATCGGAACGGCCCATAGTTTGTCGCCAAATTGAATACGCAGCGTCCCATCGTAGAGGACCACTCCCAAAACGAACGCGTCGCCAAGAGTCTCCGATAACTTGCGCATTGTTCCGAACGCTTCACGGCGGACCGTGGCGCCAGCTTTCACTTCGATTGCGACAACGCGGCGATCCCAGCTTTCAAGAATGAAGTCAATTTCGCCTCCGTCATGATCGCGATAGTGCAGGATGTCTGGCGGCTCATCGCTCCAACTCACCTGCTTCGACAGTTCTGAGAAAACAAAGGTTTCGATGATAGGCCCGAGCGCTGTGCGATCTGGCCCCAAAGACTCGACGTCCAGTCGGCGCAATACCGCCGCAAGGCCACAGTCCACGAAGTGCAGTTTTGGTGTCTTGGAAAGGCGCAGGAGCTCGTTGCGAAACCACGGGCGCACGCGACGCACAAGGAAAAGTTGTTCCAGCACGGCAATGTGTCGCTGAACAGTCTTTCGGTCCATGCCCAATTGCGTGCCAATCTGCGTGAGGTTGATCATCTCGCTGCAATGCTGCGCCAGAATGGCGACGAGTTGCGGCATGTCGCGCCGACGGTCGAGGTGCGCGACGTCGAGGACATCCTGTTCGACGATTGCCCGCGCATACGCCCGAAACCAGTCGCGACGGCGGGCACGATCGGACCGGGTGAGTGCTTCCGGGAAGCCGCCGGTAGCGACGACCCGTTGGAGCCCCTCCGGTTCCAGACTCTCGCCCGGAGGAGGCAGCTGACCCGCGAACACGTCGACGAGAAACGTCGATCGTCGCCCGATGATTTCATCACGCGCGAGCGGTAGCAGTTCAAATACTTCGATACGACCGGCGAGCGAATCCTGGATGGTTGGCAACGTTCGGATATCGGCCGAGCCGGTGATCAGAAACCTTCCAGGTTGCTGATCTTCATCCACCGCCAATTTGATGGCCAGCATCAGTTCCGGGACTCGCTGGATTTCGTCGATCACCGTGAACCCACGGGTTCGGCGAACGAAGCCGGTGGGATCGTCTTTCGCGGCCGCAAAAGTGGTTGCCTCGTCGAGGCTCAAGTACGGCGCGTCGATTCCAGCGATGGCTCGAGCCAAGGTGGATTTGCCGGATTGGCGGGGACCGGCGATCGCAACGACCCGCGTATCAATCAAGGCGCGCCTGATGGGCGCTTCAAGAAATCGGGGATACACGGGTTCGACCTGAAAGGCGTAAAAACGGGCGTATAGCGTTCGAAAATAGGGCGTAAAGTTATCGAAATACGGGCGTGAACGCAACCGCTACGCGAGGAGTGCGCGTTACGGCACGAACACTGGCACCGGCGCACCGGGTCCGCCCGCTTCCTTCTTCGACCGCGTGATTTGCGGCTGGCCCGCGGCCTTCAGCGCCGCGTTCACTTTGGGCAGGTCGGCCAGGATAATGCGCTCAAGGCGCGCCGCCTGCACGTCCAGCTTCGGCCCAAGCTTGCCGTACACGTCGTACGCCTGCTTGGGAGGCCGCCGTTCGCCGCTGGCGATGAAACTCATCAATCCGCCAATCTGATCGTTCAGACGAATCGGATAGTTGAGCGGATCCTGACCGCTTTGGTTCTTCGTCTGATACAGCGAGTCTTCCACCGCACTCAAGCTGTCGGCAAACTTTTTCACCAACGGGCCGAACGTCGGGTGCTGCGTCATTTTGGGCGCACGATCGGTGAGATCCTTCTTGAGATTGCGGATCTCGATCACACCTTCGTTCGCCTGTGTCACACGGTCGCGCACCTGCAAGGCAAAACGGGTCTGCTCTGTGAGATCAGCTTCCGTCGCCTCACTGCGCGGATCGGGCTTCACAACGTATTGGTACGACACCGGCGCGTTGCTGCCGGCGGTCATCTTCACCGTGTACGTACCCGGCGCCATGGCCGGCGCGCCGCCACGTCCCGCCCAGTTGATCATGCCGCGAAACACCGTTGCACTCTCGTGACGCATGTTCCAGGTATAGCGGTTGATACCCTTCCGGTTGGTGGGCTTGGCCGCGACTGGTCCACCGAAGCCGCCAAAGCCACCACTGCCGGCCCCACCAGCCGGTGGCGTCGGATTGGTATCGGTCGATGCGACGGTTGCCAGCAGTTTGCCCGCCTTGTCCATAAACTCGAACTTCACCACCATCGAGTCGACCGGCAAACGATACACGAATGTTGGTGCCGCCTGTCCGTTCAATCGCAACACCGGCACCGGCTTGTACAAATAGGGCGCATTCGCAGCCAACTCCTGCTCAGGCGCCCAACGCAGCGGCGTGAGATTCTCCATCACCCAGAACGCGCGGCCATGCGTAGAGATGGCGAGATCGTCGTCGCGTAACATCATGTCGCTCACCGGCACCGGCGGCAGATTCTTCTGCAGGGACTGCCAGTTGTTGCCGGCATCGTACGACACCCACACACCCCGCTCCGTCGCCGCATACACCATACCGGGACGGTGAAGATCCTCACGAATCGCGCGCGTGAAGTGATCGGCCGTGATACCGTTGGTGATCTTCGTCCACGTCACGCCGTAGTCGGTGGTGCGATAGAGGTAGGGCGTAAAATCATCCAGCTGGTAGCGATTGCCCGCTGCCCACGCCGTGCCCGCCGCATGTTGCCCGGCTTCAATAATCGACCAGCGCATCCACTCCGGCAGCCCCTTCGGCGTCACGTTTTTCCACGTCACGCCATTGTCGCGCGACACGTGAATCAGGCCGTCATCGGACCCCGTCCAGATCACCCCCTTCGTGATCTTCGACTCGGCGATCGTGAATACCGTGCCGTAGTACTCCACACTCGTTTGATCTTTCGTGATCGGTCCACCCGACGCACCCAGCGTGCGCGGATCGTTGCGCGTAAGATCGCGCGAGATCGGCGTCCACGTGGTGCCACCGTTGGTGCTGCGGAACACCACATTGGAACCGACATAAATGGTGTTCGCATCATGCGGCGAGTGCACAATGGGGAACGTCCACTGGAATCGATAATACGAATCCTTCGCGTCGTGACCCATGGGATTGAGTGGCCACGGATCGAGTGACGTGGACTTGCCGGTACGACGGTTCAGCACATCCAGGCTGCCACCGTAGTTCGCGCCGTACATGATGTCCGGGTCCTTGGGATTCGACGAGATGTACCCCGACTCCCCACCTGCCACGCCGTAGAAATCGGCGTACGGTGATGCGGGTGCAGCCGCTGCGCCGCCCGCGCCGGGAAACCCACCGCCTCCACCCCGGCCACCCTGTGCCGACACGCGCACCGGTCCGCACGACGAGCCCGCATCCTGCTTTGCGCCACACACGTGGTACGGAAAATGGCTCGTGAGATGTACATGGTAGTACTGCCCGGTGGGCGCCGTCACGCGCGTGGAGGTGGTACCCCCATCGGTCGTGATAATCACGCCGTTGTCGTGCGCCACCGCGATGCGTTTGGGATTGGTGGGATCAATCCAGATGTCGTGGTTGTCGCCGCCACCAAAGCCGCGCACAAACGTCTTGCCGCCATCCTTCGAAACCAACGGACTCACCTGCGGACCGTACACCACGTTCGTGTCCTTCGGATCTGCATACAGCTTGGAGTAGTACCACGACCGTTGACGCAGATTGCGATCGCCCGACGTGAACGTCCACGTCGCGCCCGCATCGTCACTGCGATACACGCCACCATTCGGCTCGTGCTCGATGATCGCCCAGAGTCGACTGGTCTTCGCCGGCGACACGGTAATGCCGATCGCACCCATGGGCCCACTCTGCGGCAGGCCGGGATTGCGTGTGATGTCGGTCCACGTATCGCCACCATCAATTGTCTTGAAGATACCACTGCCCGTGCCGCCACTCACCAGCATCCATGGCATACGACCGGCCTGCCAGAACGAGACATAGATGACCTTTGGATTGGATGGATCCATGATCATGTCTGCCACGCCGGTAGAATCATTGCGGAAGAGAATGTTCTTCCACGTCTTGCCGCCGTCGGTGGTGCGAAACACACCGCGCTCCTTGTTCGGCCCAAACACATGCCCCAGCGCCCCCACGTACACATCGTCGGGATTGTTTGGGTTGATGCGAATGCGTGAGATGTACTGGGTTTCCTTGAGTCCCATGTACTGCCAGGTCTTCCCTGCGTCGGTGCTCTTCCACACGCCATCGCCGTGCGACACGTTGCCGCGAATGGGCGTCTCGCCACCACCCGACCACACCACATCGGGATTGGACTGCTGTACCGCCAGCGCGCCTATCGTGCCGCCGAAGTATTTGTCAGTCACGGGAAGCGTGGTCTTGCCGCCGTCGGTGGTTTTGAACACCCCACCACCGGTCGTGCCCATGTAGTATTCGTCGGGACGGGCGGTCGAACCGGCCACGGCCACCATGCGTCCGGTCTGATTGGGGCCGATGTTGCGCCAGGAAACACCGAACGCGGTGTCAGCAGCAGCCGCGCCGCCACCACGACCACCGCGGCCCTGGGCGGAAAGCAGCGTTGGTTCAGCGAGTGCCAGAAAGGCACCGACAACGAAGAGAGATGAGCGGTTCACGGGAATCGTTGGGGAAGGTCGAGTTTGACGACACCAGCACTTCGGTGCACTTCGCGTCCACCAACAACGGTGAGCATAACGCGCGTGCGCAGCAAGTCGGCGGGAGGCACGACGAAAATGTCCTTGGACAATACCACAAAATCCGCCAACTTGCCCTGCGCGATCGTGCCGGTCTCCTGTTCCATGAACGCCGCGTAGGCGGCATCGCGCGTGTAGTGGCGCACTGCCGCCTCCACGGTGATGCGACTGCCCGGATACCAGCCGCCTCGGGGAGTCCCGTCCGGCATCTGACGCGTCACGGCGGTGTATATCCCACGCAGTACGTCCATAGGAAACACCGGATAATCACTGCCGAACGCCTGCACGGCACCGGCGTCGTCGAAGTACCTGAACGCGTTCGATCGCGCGCTGCGAACCGGTCCCAATAGCGGCGCGTAATTGGTCAGCGTCGTCACATCCGGCGACGCGAAGATCGCCTGGGTAGAGGCAATCACCCCCAACTGCTTGAATCGGGGCAAATCGGCGGGATCCGGCACTTCGATGTGTTCGACCCGATGCCGACGACCTGTCGTGCCATTCGAGCGTGACGCGCTCTGGTAGGCATCGAGTGCCATGCGAATGGCCTTGTCGCCAATCGCGTGCAGTTCCACCTGCAGTCCCGCCGAGTCATATCGGGCGACACCCCGATTCAGTACGCTTGCCGGCCAGAACGGAAGTCCCGTGTCGTCGGTGCCCGCGTAGGCAGTCAACATCGCGGCCGTCTTCGCGTCGACCGTTCCGTCAAGCATTCCTTTCGCGATACCGTAGCGCAGCATGGTGCCTTTGTGTGCATCGCGCACCGACAGATATCGCCGCAATACGTCCGTCGTGGCGTTGGGATTGAACGGCACGGACACCCGGAATCGCACGCGCAGTGTGCCGCTTGCGCTTGCCTGCTCGAGTGCATCGTACACGGCGCCTGATGGTTCGCGCGCCGACGCCTCCTGTACCATCGTCAATCCAAATGACGCAGCGCTGCGCGTTTGCTCATCGAGCCGTCGCACGATATCTGCCGCCGTCGGCGCGGGCACTATTCGGGACACCAGCGCAGACGCCGCCTCTTTGAGTAGCCCGGTGGGTGACCCGTCGGCGCCGCGTTCAATGCGCCCCTGCGGTGGGTCCATCGTGGTCCGTGTGACGTTGGCGCGCGTGAGCGCCACCGCGTTGGCCAACGACTGATGCCCGTCGCGGTCGGTGAGTATCACTGGACGATCGGGAAACGCGGCATCGAGAAATCGTCCATCCGGTGCGTTGTCCGGAAAATCGGAGGGCGTCCATCCACGCCCCACCACCCAGGCACCGGCCGGCAACGTGCGCGCCCACTCCTGCAATCGTCGCACCATTTCGGCTGGTGATCCCGCGTCGGTGAGATCGGCCCGCGCCTGCGTGGGCAGATGCCAATGGGCGTCTATGAATCCGGGCACCACCCGTTGTCCCGCCAGATCAACCAGACGCGTATTCGGTCCGCGCAACGCGCGCACCAGTGAATCGGTGCCCACGGCAACCAATCGATCACCGCGAATCGCCATTGCCTGCGCCATCGGCCGCGCTGCGTCGCCAGTCCAGATGCGGGCATTCACATACAACACGTCGGCAACCAACGTGCGCGTCGGCGGTGCAGACTGTCCGTGTACCAACGTGGAACCGAGGAGCAGGCTCGCCAGCCCGCCAGTAACGTCACGCGAAAGCCGATTTCGGGTTGTGGGCATCTCCAACGCTCACGCCGGCACGCGTTCGCGGCAAGAGGACGCGCCACGCGCTATCATGGGTCACGTCGGACGATTCCGCGCGCGCGGCCCACGCTTTCACGGTCAACTCATGCTCATCGTTCAGGTCTTTGTGCACGTGCTCCCTGACACCATCGACGCCTTTCGAACCGCAACGCTGGACAACGCCCGCCATAGTGTGCAGGAGCCGGGCGTGGTGCGCTTCGACGTGCTGCAGCAGACCGACGATGCCACACGCTTTCAACTCATGGAGATCTATCGCACGCCCGAGGCACCGGCGGCGCACAAGGCCACGGCGCACTACGCGCGTTGGCGCGACACCGTGGCCACCATGATGGCCGAGCCAAGACGCAGCACCACGTACCAGGCGCAGTTCCCTGCGCCGGCGCAGTGGGAGATGCCGTCATGACGCGCCTGTCACGCAGCGCGTGCGCCATCGCGCTCGTCGTCGTCGCGTCCCACGTTCATGCACAGAGCGCGGCACCGGTGGTGGCGCGTCGCGCCGCGTCAACAACACGCAGCACCGTCGAAGTTACCGAGGCAACCATCACTGAACTGCGCGCCGCGATGGCCGGCGGCCGCGTCACATCGGTGCAACTCGTTGAGGCCTACCTCGCTCGTATCGCGGCATACGAGCACGCGGGTCCCAATCTCAACGCGCTCATCCGCCTCAATCCGAACGCCCGCGCCGAGGCGATGCGACTCGACGCAGAACGTCGGCAGGGTCGCATTCGCGGATCGCTGCACGGTATCCCGATCATCATCAAGGACAACTACGACACCGGCGACATGCCCACCAGCGGCGGGTCGCTGGCCCTCGCCAACAGTCAGCCTGCGCAGGACGCGTTTGTCGTGCGGAAACTGCGTGATGCCGGTGCCATCATACTCGCCAAGTCGAATCTGCACGAACTCGCCGCCGGAATTACCAGCATCAGCTCGCTGGGTGGCCAAACGCGCAATCCGTACGATCCTTCACGCTGTCCCGGCGGATCGAGCGGCGGAACTGGTGCCGCGATTGCGGCGAGCTTTGCCACGGTGGGATGGGGTTCGGATACGTGCGGCTCCATTCGTATTCCCAGCGCTTATGGCAGCCTCGTCGGACTGCGCCCCACGCAGGGGCTGGTCAGTCGTTCCGGGATCATCCCGCTTTCCGGTACGCAGGACATCGGCGGGCCACTCGCCCGTACAGTCACCGATCTCGCCATCGCGCTCGATGTGAGTGTGGGCTACGATGCCGCAGATTCGGCCACGCAGGTGTTGCGTGACACGCCCGCGCCGCGCTTTGAGGCCGGCTTGGACAAAAATGCGTTGCGTGGCGCACGCATTGGCGTGTTCCGTCCTTATTTCCTGGACACCGACGCCGAAATCGCCGATACCGTGCGCGCAGCGCTCGCCGCCATGAAAGCCCAGGGCGCGACCATCATCGAGGTGCCGGTCGCCGAGTTCGACTCGCTCATCGCGAACACGAGCGTGATCAACATGGAAACCAAGTTCGATCTGATTCGCTACCTGCGTGGCGTGCCTAACGCACCGGTGCACTCGATGCGTGAGATTCTCGACAAGGGGTTGTTTGATCGCGCGCTCGAATTGCGCTTTCGCACGCTCGACACGGTGACCATGCTGGACAGCGACCAGCACAAGCGCGCACTGGCCAGGCAACAGCAATTGCGTACCCGCATGGAGCGCCTCATGGACAGCCTGTCGCTCGATGCGCTTGCCTATCCCACCATGCGACAAAAACCGGTGCTGGTGGGCGAGCCGCAGCCCGGCACGACCTGCGGACTGAGTGCGCAGTCCGGGCTTCCGGCTATCAGCATTCCGGCCGGGTTCATGGCGGAAGGCTTGCCGGTTGGCATCGAACTGATGGGTCGCGCTTTTACCGACGTACGTCTGGTATCACTCGCCTATGCATTTGAACAATCCGGACCGCGCCGTCGTGCCCCATCCACAACACCGGCGCTGGTGCGCGGGGTTGCGCCGGTGGCGTTGCCCATGGTGGTGCGCGCCATAGCTCCGCGCGCCACTGCGACCGCGCGACTCGCCTACGATGCGCCACTCAACGTGCTGCGCTGGTCGGTAACGACCACCGGCTCGGCGCCCGGTGATGTGGCCGCCGTGGTGCTTCGTCGTACAAATGCCGACAGTACCACCGTCATTCCCGCACGGAGCCAGCGCGTGGTGGCGCGATTGTTGGGGCCGGGGATGCGCACCGCGAGTGGAACACTGGCGCTGAGCGG
>JANOKE010000168.1:0-15198 GCA_031419135.1 Gemmatimonadaceae bacterium | reverse complement strand
CGACTTTCCACTCGTACCAGCGCAGGATGGGCTGGCCGCCGTTCACTGCGGGATCGCTATGGTCGCTCCTCATCTGCGCGCGAATCCTGGCACCGACCACGTCATTGCCGTCGTTCAATGTGTCGGTGTCGGACCCGTTGTAGGTGGCCGCCTCGGCATTGGTGGTGAACAGCAGGCGCGCCTCGAAGCTCTCGACGTTGGAGGCAACCAATTCGCGGACCGGCGCGCCGGAACTCGTGAGGGCCGTCGCGCGATAGAGCCGATTCGTGTAGGCGTCGCGCCAGTATCGAACTGACGTGAGTTTCTGGATGGTCGTTCCCGATCGGGCAAGCAGCATGCTGTCGAGTCCCGATTCATGCCCCAGCAGCATGGGCACGTCGAGGAACCCGACGCGAAAGCGGCCGTTGCCCAGATTCGACACGGTGTTGAGCAACAGTACGCGGCGAACCGACGACACGCGCAAATGGGCGATGTCTCCTGCGGCGAGCCTGAGGGGTTGCCCGTTTGGGATCAGAAACTCGATGCACGTGACGCCACAGTTGCCGCCGGGTGGGTAATTGGGAAGGCTGTCGCCATCATCGTAAATGGCGTACACGGGCGCCTCTGTTGGCTCGAACGGCACCGACAATACCGTGATGGTGTCGCTACGGGTGTCCAGGCTGGCGAACGTCGGGGTGCTTTCCAGAGAAATGCCAGCCTCCTGAAGATCCCGCGCCAACGAAAGCCCGACAAATCGTGCTCCGCGGTCAACGCCCTCACGCGCGGTCCAGCTTCGCCGCGTCTTCCAGCTGTTGACCGAAAAGGCCGTCGCGCTGGTGAGGATGACGAGCGCGATCGTCAGCGAGATCAGGAGCTCGGCCAACGTGAATCCACGTCGTGGTCGCGTCGCGATCATAGTCCGGCCACGCCGCTGCCACGGAAGTACGATGTGGTGAGCTGCACCGGCTGTGTACCACGCGGATACTGCACGCGAACCACGATGCTGATCAGGCTTTGTTTGAGTATCTCGACCTCTACCGTACGCCGATACGCGCCAAGCGATGTCGCATGCCCCTCGCCGTCCACGTTCGTGGGGCTTTCCGACACGATTGTCCAGGGGTCGCGCGTGTGAATCTGTTCCATGTACGCCCTCGCGATAGCGATCGCGTTGGTTCGGTTCTGCGAAAGCGTCTGCATGGTGGCCGTTTGGGCGTTTGCCCCCGCCAGCGTGATCATGCCCACAGTGAGCAGCACCATCGCCACCATCAGGGCCACGAGTGTGAAGCCGCGACGGAGACGATCTGGGCGCCGCCGAAGCGCTGGTGGAGAGATCACTTCCAGGCACCTAACTGCCACGTCCAGAGCCGAACGTTGCCGGCGGGCGAGATCGCCACTGCGGCCACAGCGGTCGTGCTTGATTCCTGCCTGAGGTATACGACTCCTCCTACACCCGCAGGCAGGGTGAGACCGCGGGCGTCGAACTCAACCGTCTCATCGGCAAACGTGATGGGTCCGGCCCCAACGACGTCCGGCACATCACTCGCATCGCCGCGGCCGAACGCAACGTGCAGCGGCAGTGCGCGTGTGCCGAACGCGCGCAGGGCATCGCGCTCCGATTGCGTCTGCACAATGGCGCCATCGTTGTCGTCATCGAGGTAGCCTGTGTAGTTGCCCGAGCCCGTTGAAAACCGCACCCGCGCGAGACTGCGAGTGGACAGGGCACGGGTACGCGCGAGGTCCAGGTCCTGCGCCAATTGTGTGGCGGCCAACTGCACTTCGGTTTCGGGCGAAATGCGAAACCTCGCCCCGAAGATCGTCAACATGATGCCCACGACCACCGCGACCACAAGGAGTTCAATCAGGGAGTACCCGCGGCGGGCTGCGCGTGCGTTCGTTGCGTGCACGCGTTCCTCAGTACAATGGACGGAAGGCGGTCTGCAACACGGTTCCGACTGACGGCGTGCCCGGTGGCAGGCGGTCGGGGAATCGGAAGTTCACATCGAAACTCCATTGTCGATTGGGCGGCGAGTAGTAGCCGAGGTCAGAGTAGCCGACGTTGACCGAGTTGCCCCAGAGGCCGCTGGCATGGGCGCTGAAGAACAGGGACGCGAGCGAACCCGTGTACGTAAACGTGACGCCACTCCAGTTTTCCAGGAAGCGCGGAAAGTTCTCAAGACCGCCGCCATATGGCGGCGAGACACATCCGGCTCGCGCGTAGTCGCATGGTGTGGGCGAATGACCGGCTAATATCGCCGCCTTGACGGTTGATCCAGCGGAAATTCGTTGTTGCATATCCTGCTGCATGTCATCACACCAGCCAGCGAGCGACGCGCACTGTGTCGCCGTGGGCTCAGGCGACGCATTCAACATGGCAGGGTTTGGCGGATTGCTGAGAAACGTGACGGCATCCGCCATCAGGGACGCAGGCCGCCAGACGTTGGAATTGTAGTCACCCAGTACATACAGCGGTCGGTCGGTCACGACGCTGAGGCCTCCCGTATCGCCTGCCACCCGCGGGAGTGGCAGCGTCGCGCCACCGCGCAGGCGAACCGCGAGGTAGTCGTTGGTGCCGTTGGCGACTATCGGATTGATGAACTCGATATACAGCACGCGCGGTGAGCGAGAGGCTGGCGCGCTGTCGGACCACAGTCGCAGCGAATCCAGGTACACGTCAACGAGATCGGGGCGCTTGTCCTCCCGGCCCTCGTAGAAGGCGTTCACTCTCGGCTTGAACAGGCGACGGCACACGGCGGCGGACGGAACCGCCAGACTGCCCGAACGCTCAATCACGACCGAGTCGCAGAATTGTGCCTTCATGACATTGGAATCGGCGATCTGGAACACGCCGGTCTTCACCGTGACATACCAGTCGGCCTTCCACGCCATCTTGATTTTTCGCACGGCCGGACTGTCCCCGCCGTTTCGGGGCAGAACCAGTGTGACGGCTGGCATTGCGCTCGGCAACGGCAGCTTGAGCGGCTTTACGTCAAACGCGCCGGTCATGAGCCGGCCGTCAAACTGCACCACGCTTCGCGCTTTGAATGCGGAACCGGAAAGCGCGCGGGAATCAAAATCCAGGGGCACTGAAGTGCCGGCGGCATTGTTGATGGCGACACCGGGCAACGCCAGGTTGGACTCCTTGCGGTCCCAGAACACGCTGTCCGGTGTGGTGAGCACACTCAGGAAATTGCTGTTATTCGACGAGAGATAGAGGTTGCCGTTGGTATGCACCCAACCCGCGAACGTCATAGGAGGGCCGTTGAGGATCTCCAGATCGTGCTCGTAAAACACGCCGAACTGAAAGAGTGGAATCGTCAGCGCGTTCACGGACACGACCGCCGTCGCTCGGTTGCCCGACGAGTCGCGCGCCGTGACCAGGATGTCGATGGGTTGGTTCAGCGAGTAAAGCCCTGCATACGGGCCGGACGCGATGGTTCGCGCTACCGGCAACCCCATGGTGAGCACCGACCTGGACATGCGGTAGCCGACTACCACGGGTGTCTGCAGCGCGCCAATCTCTTCCGAACTGATGATCCCGTCGCCCATCGCTTCGTCAAGCTGCGAAATCACGTCGTCGGCGCCGCCTTCGGCCGCATACGACGCGCGCGCCCCGCGATAGTCTGCGTCGGATGTACGCGCAACCGTCGTCACCGCCGACAAACCGGCGAGAATGATGACTGAGAACATGATGAGCAGCATGAGGACGGTCTCGAGCGCGAAGCCCTTGCGCGCTCGGCAGACCGCCTTCTGCAGCTCCGCCCATCGTGATACGGTCATGAAGCGTTCCGTGGTACAGGGAGATACGCTGGCACCAGACACACGCCTGAGCGGATGCTTGTGTCACCGATGCACCTCGGGGGCCGCGCTTTTGAAATACTGAATGCCAGCCGTGTGACGGATTGGGCAGTTCAGCCTGGCGTGCGGCAGCCGATGCCACGGATCCCTCTCAGCGCGTCGCGCGGGATCCTTGGCCAATGGTCACTACGCAGGCGGGGAGAAACCTTCGCGCCAGGCGGCGGTGTTCAGCCGGTCGTCGTAGCACAAGAACACGCCGGCGGCCGGCGTACCAGACCACTCGAGCGCGGCCGCCAGTTGCAGGGCGTCGGCGGCACGGAGCGGATGGAGCCGCAGCAGTCTGAGCGCCTGCTCACGCACGCTCTCGCCAGGTTGGATTTCATGCCAACTTTGGCGCAAGGCCTCCAGTGTGGCGCGCGCCGCACGCTCATCGCGCGTCGTGAGTATCCCATCGCGATGCAGGCGCGCGATGGCGGATGCGCACTCCACAACTGTGCCCCACCAGACCACCATGTCGGTGTCGCCCTTGAGCGCCGCCCGCGACTCGGCCGTGCGCGGTTGCGCCAGACAAAGCGGCACGAGGGCCGAGGTATCCCAGAATCTCACCGCCGCCTCACCACCCTTCGCTGCGCTCGTTCAGCAAGGCGCTGAGCGATCGCCCCTCGGGATCGGCCGGCAGCGAACGCGTGAGGAAATCTTTGGGTAGGCGTGCGGTCGGGGCGCGCAGGCGCCCGGTTCGCAGCAGCAGATCGCGACGACCCTCCTCTTGGGCCGCCTGCAAAACAGGCGTGAGACGCGCGATGAGTCTCCCGCGGTCGGTGATCAGCACGTCATCGCCCCGGCGCACGACATCGAGGAATGCGCTCAGGTGGGCTTTGAGACCGGATATAGAGGTCTGTTTCATATGACTACTATGGTCATAATCATATGATCTGTCAATTCCAAATCGACGTCTTGCCCGACAATCCATGCGAGATCGGCCCTGTTTCCCGCTTACGCGCGACATCCAGGTCGACCGTCCAGACGCTGTGGTTCGTGTAGGACGCGACGTGTTCGGCGCCGTTCCGGACGGCAGACGTCGCAACAGGTCGACGTGCATCCGTCGGCTTCAGGGGAAGTCTGGCGGGAGGGACGCCGGTGGCGATATGTTGCCGTCGCGGTAGGGGGGACTCCTGCACACGAAGACGCTTCAGGGAAGGACAGAGCGATGACTGTGGATCGAAGTGCCGTCGTTGACGCGAGCGTCGCTGTCACGCACAATCCACCACGAACACCATGAGTCGAATGCGGCGGTCATTCGTTTTTGTTGCCATCTTCGCATCGACCGGTTACGCCCAGGTGCCGACGCCGCCCAGCATCGAGCTCCCGCCGCAGTCTGTGTCGCTCGTCTCCCTGAGCGGCTTCCGCCCGACGAGCGCGAACTGGAAGATCGCGGGCGGGGCGATGGCTGACCGCAACCGCCCGCTCGTGCTGGTGGAACAGTCCGGAACCGGAGTCCTGGTGAACACACCCGCGGCGGGCGCACTGGGACATCTGTTCACCCAGTGGGAGCACGGCGATCTCGATGCTTCATTCGACGTGATGATGCCGAAGGGGTCGAACTCGGGTGTGTATCTCATGGGACGCTACGAGGTGCAACTCTTTGACAGTTGGGGAGAACGCGCGCCGACTTTCGCCGACCTCGGCGCCATCTATCAGCGCTGGGACACCACGCGCGGTGTGGGTCGGGAAGGCTACGGCGGGAGCCCTCCTCGCCAAAACGCGAGCCGCGCACCGGGACTCTGGCAGCATGTCGAGATCTCATTTCGCGCGCCGAAGTTCGCCGGGACACGAAAGGTCGCCAATGCGCGCTTCGCAAAGGTCACGGTGAATGGCGTGGTCGTGCAGGAGCATGTCGAAGTCACTGGCCCCACGCGCGCGGCCGCCTTCGAGGATGAGCGACCCTCCGGTCCGCTGATGATTCAGGGCGATCACGGCCCGGTTGCCGTGCGCAACATTCAGTACAAGTCATATTCGGGCGCAGTGACGCTTGCCGCGCTGCGCTACCGTACGTTCGAGGGTGAGTCGATGGACTCGTCGTACGCCGCGACGCACCCCCCGGTGCGTGAAGGAATCGCGACCGCCATTGGCGCCGATCCAGCGGGCGCGCCAGACAAGTTCGCGGTCTTGTACGACGGGACAATGAGCGTGCCCACGACGGGGCGTTATCGTTTCCAGCTCAACCTGGGCTGGATTGGCACCGACTCGGAAACAACCGGCGCGAGTGTTGGCGGCGGCAAGCTCACCATCGATGGCCGCACGGTTGTGTTGCACAGCGGTGCCGAGCGACGGGCCTACGCCGACGCGGAGTTGACGGCCGGACAGCATGCGTTCGCGCTGTCGTTCTACAAGAACCGTCCGTCGTTCAACAGGCGCGAGGTTGCCCTCTGGGTTGAAGGACCGGGAGTGTTGCGGCAAGCACTGCACGACGAAGGCGGTTCGAACGCCGCCGCGACTCCCGCGAATCCAATTATCGTTGAGCCGCAGTTGGAACCGGTGGTGCTCCGAAGTTTCGTTCGCCACAACAACACGAAGCGTGTTATCGCCGTGTCGGTTGCCGATCCACTCGGCGTGCACTTCAGCTACGACCTCGCTCAGGGTGCGCTGCTGTACGTTTGGAGGGGCCCGTTCCTCGAGACCACGCAGATGTGGCACGAGCGCGGTGAGGATCAGACCGCGCAGCCCCTGGGCAGTGCAATCACCCTTCCGGGAACGCCCGCGCTTGCGGTACTCCCTGACGCCAACGCGGCCTGGCCCGATACGATCGTCGACACGATGCAGTTTCGGCGCGAAGGGTATCAGCTCGACAAGGCCGGTCGCCCCACGTTCCTCTATCAGGTGGGTGGCGTTGCCGTAGCGGACAACATGCGCCCAGCCGCAGATGGCCTCTCGCTGCGGCGCGAACTGCGTCTGCGTGTGCCAGCAACCGCTGGTACATCCGATGGGCTTTACTTCCAGATCGCGCGAGACCTGCGCGTGGTCCGTCAGAGCGACGGATCCTATCTGGTGGGCGACGGAACATACTTGGTCGTTCTTCCCGGTAGCAGCGCACAGCCCGTCGTCCGCCGCCAAAACGGTCGCGACGAGTTGCTGCTCCCGGTGCGATTTGATCGCGGTGAGGCCGTGATCGCTTACACCATTGTCTGGTAGCGCGACGTCATGATCAACATACGCGGGGTCAGCGCAGTTGTTCTTCTTGTTGCGACCGCCGGCAGCGTGTCGGCACAACGGGCAAGCGGTGGCGGGACTCGCGGTCCCACCGAGAACGACTACTACCGCATGGTCACCCTTCCCATTCCCGAGCGCGTGGTGCTTGAAGTTGGTGGTCTCGAGACGCTGCCCGACGGACGGCTCGCGGTGGCCACGCGTCGAGGAGAAGTATGGCTCGTGGAGAACCCCGCGGGACTGAATGGGGGCCGGCCACATTTCACGCGCTTTGCACAGGGGCTCCACGAGGCGCTCGGTTTGTCGTATCGCGACGGTGCGCTCTACACCGCCCAGCGGAGCGAGCTCACGCGCCTGCGCGACGTGGACAGCGATGGGCGAGCCGACCGCTATGAGACCGTATACTCCTGGCCGTTGTCGGGGAATTATCACGAGTACTCATTCGGCCCTGTGTTCTCACCGACAGGGGACATGATCGTCACGCTCAACCTCGCGTGGGTCGGCTACGGCGACAGTTTTGAAAAGTGGCGCGGATGGATGCTGCAGATCGATCCGGAAGGGAAGATGACTCCCATCGCAGCAGGGTTCCGCTCACCGTCGGGCTTCGGCTACAACCTCGAGGGCGATCTCTTCTACGCGGAGAACCAAGGAGACTGGGTCGGCTCGGGGGGGATCACGCACGTCGAGAGCGGGGACTTCGTCGGCAACCCGATGAGTCTCATCTGGTCAGGCGAGCCGGAGTCGCCGGTGAAGTTGACGAAGACTGATATTCCCGACACTGGCGAGCCGATGTTCGAGGTGGCGAAACGCGTGCCGCGTTTGAAGACCCGCGCGGTGTGGTTCCCGCATGGTGTACTCGGCATCGCCACGTCGGCGATCCTCGTCGACTCCACGCGTGGAGCGTTCGGTCCGTTCGCCGGTCAACTCTTCGTCGGCGATCAGGGGCAGAGCAAGATCATGCGCGTGTACCTCGAAAAGGTGAACGGCGTGTACCAAGGTGTCGTTTTTCCCTTCCGCGAGGGATTCGCCTCTGGAGTGTTCCGCGAAGTGTGGGGGAAGGACGGCTCCATGTACGTCGGGCAAACGAGCCGAGGATGGGGCGCGACGGGCAGGGCACCGTATGCGCTGCAGCGACTCGAGTGGACCGGGAAAGTACCGTTCGAGGCGCACAGGGTCGAAGTGCGGCCAGATGGATTCGAGATCACGTTTACGACGCCCGTGGAGCAAACGGTCGCGGCCAATCCAGCGAACTACGAAGTGAGCAGCTTCATATACCAGTACCACCACATTTACGGCTCGCCGGTGATCAATCAGACGAGGCACCTGATTCGGGGCGTGGTGGTGTCGCCCGACGGCCACAGCGCTCGGCTGGTAGTGGACTCGCTGCGCAAGGGATACGTTCACGAGATCAAGATGGCCGGCGTGCGGTCGGAGAGCGGAGCGCCGCTTCTACACGACGTCGGATACTACACGGTCAACCAGATTCCGTCGGGCCCGCGGCTGGCGATGCGCTTCACTCCTGCCACGCCCACTCCTGCCACCCGCGCTTCCACTTCACCGGGTACGAGATCGACCTCCAACGCGGCGTCGGCGAAACGGCGAACCACCATGCCTGCCGCGTGGAACGGCAAGGTAGACCAGACCGTGAGCATTGAGGGGATCGAGGGACTGAAGTTCAGCAACACCGATTTCGACGTGAAAGCCGGCGCTCGTGTCCGGCTCGACTTCGCGAACGCAAGCGATATGCTGCACAACCTGGTGATCGTCCGTCCCGGCACCGTGACACGCGTGGCCGACGCTGCGCTCAAGCTCGGGCTCGATGGCTCGCGGCTCGATTATGTGCCCCGTACGACCGACGTGCTCTTCCACACCGCGCTCCTCGAGCCGCGGAAATCGGAGACGATCTACTTCGAGGCGCCAATGACGCCCGGCGTGTACACGTACGTCTGTTCGTTCCCGGGTCATTCGTTCACGATGCAAGGCACGATGCGTGTGAGACCCTGAGTCGTGCGAATCACCATCCTTTCCCTCAACACCTCCCATGCCGCGCCCCATCACCCTGTTCACTGGCCAGTGGGCCGATCTTCCGCTCGAACAACTCGCACCGTTGGCCAACAAGCTGGGTTACGACGGCCTTGAGCTTGCCTGCTGGGGTGACCATTTCGACGTCGATGCCGCTGCGTCGTCGGCGACATACATCAAGGCAAAGTGGGAGCTGTTGCAGGACCACTCGTTGACGTGTTTTGCCATCTCGAATCATCTCGTTGGTCAAGGTGTGTGTGACCTGATCGACGAGCGGCACCAATCCATTCTGCCGCCAGATGTCTGGGGCGACGGTGAGCCGGAAGGGGTGCGCCAGCGCGCGGCGAAGAAACTCATGATCACGGCGAAGGCGGCGCGGGCATTCGTCAACGGCCAGCCGGGTCGCAAAGCGGGCGACACGTCTGCTGCCACTGTAAACGGGTTTACCGGGTCGTCGATTTGGCACTCGATCTACGCGTTCCCGCCTACTTCACAGGCCTACTGGGACCGCGGTTTTGAGGATTTCGCCACGCGCTTCGGCCCGATCCTCGAAGAGTTCGAGAAACAGAATGTCAACTTCGCCCTCGAGGTGCATCCGACCGAGATCGCCTTCGACATCGCCAGCGCGCAGCGCGCGCTCGCCGCAGTGAAAAATCACCAGCGCTTCGGTTTCAACTTCGATCCGTCTCACCTCGGCTACCAGGGCGTGGACTACGTAAAGTTCATCCGCACCTTGGGGTCGCGCATATTTCATACGCACATGAAGGATGCCTGGTGGAACCACGGCGACGGCACGGTCGGTACCTTTGGCGGCCACACAAGCTTCGGCGACGCCCGTCGCGCGTGGGATTTCCGCTCGGTCGGTCGCGGTGATATCAACTTCGAGGAGATTGTCGTCGCGCTCAACGACGTGGGGTATGTCGGCCCACTCTCAGTGGAGTGGGAGGATATTCGCATGGATCGCGAACACGGTGCGAGCGAGTCGTGCGCGTTCCTTCGCCGGCTGGACTTCGCCCGCAGCGCCATCGCCTTCGATGCCGCCTTCGACACCAGCAAATCGTAAACCAGTGCCTCCCTCCCATATGAAACGTAAATTGCGCTTCGGAATGATCGGCGGTGGGCGTGGCGCCTTTATTGGCGCAGTACATCGCATCGCGGCGGCCATGGATGGACGGGCGGAACTCGTTGCCGGAGCGTTCTCCAGCGACGCCGAGCGTTCCCGCGCGTCGGGAGAGGATTTGTTTCTCGATTCGTCCCGGGTGTACGACAGCTATCAGGCGATGATCCGCGTCGAGGCCATGCAGCCGCCGGAACGCAAACTCGACTTTGTTGTGATCGTCACACCAAACCACCAGCATTTCCCTCCGGCCAAGCTCTTGCTCGAGAGTGGTTTCAACGTTGTCTGCGACAAGCCGATGACGTTCGATCTCGCCGAGGCGCGCAAGCTCCGCGCCATCGTGAAGAAAACGAAGAAGGTGTTTGTTCTCACGCACAACTACACCGCCAACGCCATGGTCAAGCAGGCGCGCGATCTCGTTCGCGGTGGCGCACTTGGTGCCGTGCGCAAGGTCGTGGTGGAGTATCCACAAGGCTGGCTCTCTACGCCGCTGGAGAAGACGGACCAGAAGCAGGCCGCGTGGCGCACAGATCCGAGGCGCAGCGGCGCGGCCGGCGCGATGGGCGACATCGGCACACACGCCGAGAATCTCGCCCGCTACGTGAGCGGTTTGGAGATCCGGGAACTCTGCGCCGATCTGACCACCTTCGTTGCCGGTCGGAAACTTGACGATGATGGTAGTGTGTTGCTCCGCTATCACGGCGGAGCAAAAGGCATCTTGCATGCCTCCCAGATCTGCGTCGGCGAAGAGAACGCCCTTTCACTCCGTGTCTATGGCGAAAAGCTTGGCCTGGAATGGCGGCAGGAGAATCCGAACGAGCTGATGGTGAAACATCCCGATCGCCCACGGGAAATCTGGACGCGCGGCAGCGGGTACCTCGGTGCTGCGGCGAAAGCGGTCACGCGCATTCCAGCCGGTCATCCTGAAGGATATCTGGAGGCGTTTGCGAATATCTATCGCGAAGCGTTCCGCGCGATAGCGGCCGACGTGAGCGGAGAAAAGCAGCCAGCGGATCTGGATTTTCCCACCATCGACGACGGCGTGGCGGGCATGGTGTTCATCGAGACCGTAGTGAAGAGTTCCGCACTCGGCGGCAAGTGGCTGAAGGTACCGAAGCGCTAAAGCTAAACGGGCGCGGAGGGCATCAAATGAAACAGAAGAAAGGCACCGGCGTCGACCAACCCAAAGCGTGACGTCCAGTGCGTCTCGAACATCCAGACCTGTCTGACGAGCCCGGATCATGCGACACTCACGTTTCCTGATGTGTGCGAGCGCCACGGTGGCACTCATTGCCTGTGAGAGCGCGGGCGAAACGATCGCGACGCCTTCGGCACCTCCAGCGACTATGCCCACGGTCGCTAACGTGGCGGCCAACTTTGAACTGCTCGGCGGTTACCGCCTGCAGTCCGATTTCGCGAGCGAGGGACTGGCCCTGGTGCGTGATGCCGAAGGCTATGTCGTAGAGGCCATCACCGGCGCCAATGCCCAGATCAACAGCGTACACGTCTTTGACCTTCGCACGGCGATTGGCACCGGAGACAACGCGGCGTCATATCCCATGCTCGCGCCAGTGCGCACCTGGCGGGTGGATCAACTATTCCCGCGCTGGATTGCCGGTCAAAACTTGCGAGACATGACGGCCATCGCCACCTCGGCGGGATATGAGATCGCCGGCATCGGCCGCGTGTTCTACAACACCAGTCCGCGAGCGACGACACAGATCAATATCCGGGAACTGCGCAGCAATGGCACGGTGCTGGGCACGACGCGCGAGATAACCGTGGATCTTCCCGAGCAGGAATTCTCAGGCTTCATCAAGCATGCGGATAGCCAGACCGACCTGGGTGCGATTGGCGCCGGCGCCTATGACTCCGGACAAGGGTCGGTGGCCGGACTGAGCTACGCGATGCGTCAACCCACTGGCTCCTGGACGCGACTCCTCAACCCGCCGTCCTTTGGAGACCTCACCGCGCCGCGCCTGCCGCGCGACGCCGGGTATTCGTGTCCAGATGGTGCGGATTGGGTGTGCATTCCCGCCGTCGGCGAAAATGGTGTGTGGTCGACGGAACGTATTGGCGGTGGCGGCGTGCGCTTCGGGAACACCGTCATGTTCATCGCCACCCTCGGCTATGGCGATCGGCGCTACAGCCGCCAAAGCTACACGTTCGGCGATCCATCGCAGGATCGCGCAGTGGCGTACTTTTTCGCGCACAGAGGCAGCACCGACACGGTGAAGTTCGTTGGATACGATCGCTGGTCGTTCGCGGCGCCAGGTGAGCCAATTATTGCGGTAGCCATCGGCAGGGTGCGCGGTTTCACCAGTCAGTTGCTTTTTGTGCTCACCGCGAACGCCTGGCAGAACGGCCGCTACCGGGTGTCTCCAGTCCTGCAGCTCTTCCGCATCAAGCGATTGACCAATTAGGACCGCGCCGCAGAACGGCCGAGCACCTTCATGCGCTCGGCCGTTCTGCGGAGGTTAGACGTGATCGCCGCGCTTGTAGTTGGCTTTCGCGGCGGTTAACTCAACAGTGTGGTTCGGTGCGCTTAGTCAGCGCGCTGCTTCGCCTCCGCCAGTGCGCGTGCGACCCGCTCCGTGTTGGCCTTCGTCTCCGCCGCTGCCTGGAGCGCGTCCCAGTCGTCCGGCGGATGCCCGGCGTCGAGCTGCTCCCCAAAGCGTCGGTAGGCGTCCGTGCTGCTGCCATAGGTTCGGAGGCTGTCTTGATCGTTCACCCAGCCGTAGATGATGCACTGGACCTCGGTCAGGTACCGGAAGAACAGGCGAAACCGCCCGGCGCCGAATTTGTCACGACGCCAGTGGCGTCGCATCGCGCCGAGCGTATTGCCTTGCCGATACCGTGCGGCCGCCGGATCCTGCGGGATCTCCTTGAGCATCGCGTTGTAGAGATACGACAGGACCTTTTGGTTCGCCGTCGCGGCCGTACTGCGGCGGCGGCCCCCCTTGGCCTCGTGTTTCGTGAGATCGCGGTCTACCGCCACGGTGAGCCGCTCAAGCTGCTCGACGAGTGCTGGGTGGAAGAGGAGGGTCCAGCCGCTGGCGACCGTGGCCCTGTCCGCTGCGGATGGCGAGTGTGGCGGGCGGCCCGGCTTCGAGGCCGGGACGCCAGGCTCGCGGCCAGGGCGCGATGGCGCCATCACTCAGAGCGCGACGGCGCCGTCAATCCGCTCGTCGGGATCGATGGACCCCGCTGCTTCGGCCAACCGCTGCATCCGGGTCAGGAGCGCGGCCGGGAGCGCTCGGGCGCGACCGGGGTGCTGGGCAAGATCCCGCTCGATCAGGTCGAGGAACCCGAGAAGTACGGGATCCACATCGGCGCTTCCCGCCGGTGGGGCGCGTCGGATCATGGCCACATCTCCTTGGATCTCATACACCAGCTCATCCCCGGGGCCCACATGCAGGGCGTCACGTACGCCTCGCGGCAGCGTCGTCTGAGACTTGGTGGTAAGCATGCTTCGGATGCCCCCCGTGCGTGCGCCCTGGGCCTCGGAGCTGCCCAAGGACGCTTGGGCCATGGAGCGGTGGTGCGCCCGTGCTCCGGCGCCTACAGCGTTTCTCGTGGCCTTCCCCTGATACTGGCGCGAACCGACCGGGGCGTCGTTGCCGGAGCCGCCGGGGCGCGTCACCTGTGCCGTGGATGTCCCCGATGTGTGCGTGGCCGACGAGGCGGACCCCCTCCGGGTGCCCGGCGATGCAGCCGATGTCTGTTTACGGGCCATCATGTCCTCCCAAAAGTAATGCGTTCCCCTTACTGACGAATAGTAAGGAGAACGCATTACCTCAGCAAGTGGTCGTCATTCTGGCGCGGATCCGTCCGGCACCGGCCTTGAGCTTGCGCACACTCGACTCATAGATGCCGTTGATCAAGACCAGCCCCTCAGTTCTTCTGCTCAATAAGTCGCGGCCAGTTCACCACCACCGACACTTGATCCATTGCCCGCCACTGTACCATGAGAAACTCGCGACCGTTCGGCATCAGGTCCCAGTTGCGGCGTGTTGCGTTGGGCGCACGATCCATTACATCGGGGAAAAGTGAATCTCGCTTTACCACGTCGAGATCGGGGCTGAGCGTTACCCGCATGACTCGCGACGGACCACGATAATACAGCGTGGCACCCGGTCGGCCCCACAGGGGTTCGGTTCCGCCGTTTACCGATACGCGAACGCGCCGCCCAGGACCGGGAAGTGGTTGCACGTACACCTCATGGCCAATGCCGCCTTCGTTCGATGTGTATGCAACGAATTTTCCATCTGGGGAAACAGCTGGTGAAAGTTGGCCCGTCCGTGTTGCCTGCATGAGAGGTCGGAGCGCTGCCAGCGAATCCATGGGCGCCATATAGAGATCGTTTCCCTTGCGTGCGCGAAATACCGCAAAACCGTGCGCAGGACCGGGGCTCATGCTCAGAAAATCCCGGACCGTGTCGCGAGCGAGCACTTCTGGTTCACTGCCCCCATCCCGCGCCCGGGTCACAAGTTCTCTGACGCCGCTTCGTGTGCGAAAATACAGCACGTGTTCATCATCTGGCATCCATTCGGGAGAGAAGCCATCTCCGTGGGCGGCGAAAGGACCGATGGCTCCCGACGCAACGTCTGTAAGCCAGATTCCACCATCTTCACCCCATCCGGCACCGCTCACCACGCGGTTCCCGTTTCGGGAGATTCTCGGATACATCGCATTGCTTGATGCGCCCGGAATGGGCCGGGTTTTGCCCGAAGTATCAACGAGGAACAGCTCCCGTTTCATCCCTTCTGTCACAGCACTTATGTAAGCCAGTTTGCCGTCGTCTGACACCGTAAAGTCAGTGGCGCCGCCCGTACCTTGCCAGACATTTTCCAGCACACGCGCAGTGGGGCCGGTAATCGCAAGTTTTGAAAGTGAAAACGGCGCGGCGTACACCTCGCCGCCCTTCCGGCCAAAGAGAATATGACCCGATGGTACAAAGCGAGCATCCGTTCCAGGCACGCCCAATTCTGAAAGGCTGCCGTTCTTGATCGATACAATACCGAGAAACAACGAATCGAGGTCTCCACTAAGCAGTGCTCTATCGATGGTCACGAGCGCGC
>JANOKE010000167.1:0-1864 GCA_031419135.1 Gemmatimonadaceae bacterium | reverse complement strand
GAAGCGCAGCGGATATGTATTCGTACGCCCACCCTTGGACAGAAGACGAGTTCAACCTACTGCGAACGGCCGCGGCATCCACCGGTACGACAGAACTCTTGAGCTGGGATACCTATTCGGATCGTCACCTTCACGCTGCGTGGTGAGACTATGACATCGTTTTCGCGATCGACTCAGCTACTTCTTTTCGTCATGCTCTTTCCTGTCAACTCGGTCGGTGCGGAAGCGCAAGCAGACACCGCGTCGATCCGCCAGCGAATGGAGTCGAATCAACAGCTTGCGGCCCGAAAGCTGATTACGACCTCTGACGATGTGGAGCGAAGCCGACTGGTTGATCAAATCGGCAACATCCGAGTTGCTGCAATCGTTCCGGTCCTACGCGCCTCCGTGACGGAGTTGCTGAGGCGGGAGAACGTCGTTCAACGCGACCGCGCACGTCGCGCGCGCAATGGCCAAGTCCCCAGTGATCAATTTGACGCTGAACTTCGTCTCAAACTCGTGGAGCTCGTAGTCGCCTTTAGCGATCCGGCGGGCATAGACGCCCTCGCGGGTGCAGTCGGGACTGGCGGGCGAGCCGTGAATGGAATCGCAGACTTTGGCGCGCGGGCCGTACCGGCGCTCATCGCGGTTATCGAAGCCGACAGCACGAATCCGGATGTCGTATCCGGCGCACTCGACGCACTTCGCTATATCGTCGAGGAACATCGCGAGGAGATCCCTGCGGCCCAGCGCGTAAAGATGCGGGCGCTCACCATGGAACGCTTGCACTCGCCACAGCGCTTTGTCTCCACTGTCGCTGCAGCCGCAGAGTTGGCGCTTACGGATGGTAGCCCGGCTCTGCGCTCACGAGTGATCGCGTTGCGAGATCGGCCGGCGCAGGCCTTCATAACCGGCACCGGCGACACGGTGCGCGAGGATTGGCTGCGCCAGAGGATTGAGGCGCGCCTCCGCGGCGAACCGGCGCTACCCTTAAGAAAGCGTTCACGAGCCTGAAGCGCCCACATGTGGAGGCACACGCGGTGTCGGAAGCGAGGCCAAACGAGTGGTGTAGTCGATGCGGGCGCAACTCCAAAGTTGAAGGGGCAAACATAACGATGCTTGCTGCAGACGGGCGATTTGGTAGCTCGCTACGCTCGCATCTTGTTTGATGGCCCGCTGCAGAAGCCGGCGTTAGGCGGATGTCAAGCGCGAACCTGTGAACGAGCGGGAGTGTTCATGTTCAGACGAACTGATGGCGCTGTAGACACGCTGAGCGAGCCAGTTCCTCCGTCGCACCGGGTGGAAGTAGTCGATGCGCTACGGGGCTTCGCCCTCTTCGGCGTTGTGCTGGCGAACATGCTCTCGCAATCAGGTTTCAACATGTCTCGGCCCATTGAGTCGCCGGTCGATCGCGCCGTGTTCTCGGTCGTGTTGCTGTTGATCTCCGCGAAGTTCATTGCGCTGTTCTCGCTCTTGTTCGGCGTTGGCTTCGGGATCCAGCTGGCGCGTGCCTCCTAGCCTGAAGTTCCAGCACCGAAGTTGACCTTGGTGTGCACGTAAGTACTGCTCGGTACAAGAGATATCGATACGAGATGGGTCGTTTTATGGCGTGAAATGTAGTCACTAAATACTCTTGACAAGATAGGATAGCGTTGGTATTTTCCCTGTATGCCTGCACGTACCGGGATCGCTCACGTCGTCACTACGATCCGCAAGTACAAGGATCGGATCTATCGCACCCATCTCTTGCGGCGCAGTTACCGCGAAGGCGGCACCGTCAAGAACGAGACGCTCGGGAATCTGTCGCATTTGCCCGAGGCCGTGGTGGAGCTCATTCGGCGCGCGTTGCAGGGCGAGACGTTTGTGCCGGTCGCGCAGGCCTTCC
>JANOKE010000166.1:0-2706 GCA_031419135.1 Gemmatimonadaceae bacterium | reverse complement strand
TCGGAATGGCGGTACGGCAAACTGCTCACCGACCATCTGCTCGCTGCGGGCAACGCGGCGAGCGCCGCTCTGGTCGCGCGCCGTTACCACGCGCGTTTTCCTGCCAACTACATTCTGGGTCTCACGCTCGCCAAAGCGTTTGTAGCCGCGCGTCAGTTCCGCGACGCGGACACGCTTCTCAGCACACTCGACATCCTGCCCTACGAAGGGGCGCGTGATGGACACGTGTTGTATCGGCAAACCAAGCTGGCCCTCGCAGCGGAGGCGATGACCGCCCGGCAGTGGGATGTCGCGCGCGCCCATATCGCGGCAGCGCGGCTCTGGCCCGAACGGCTGGGCGCCGGCAAGCCATACGACGCCGACCTCGACGAGCGCCTGGAAGACTCCTTGCTGACGGTCGTGAACAAACGCGCCGGACAACAACCGTCGGCTTCGCGTTCAGCGTCGCAGCCTCGCGCCGATTCGCTTCGCTATGGTGTGGGCACGTGGGAAGCCGACTCACTCGGCAATCATCGCGCCGTGCTGCGTGTAACCATGGCCGCTGACGCTGTGTTTGCGCACATCCCCTGGCGACGACGCGACCTCACGCCCGAGTCGGTGAATCTGGTGGTGATTGCGGCGGCAACGCAGCAGCGGGTGCGTAACGTGACGCGGTTGGACATCAATCGCGAGTTTGGCGACATCGCTTTCCAGGCGACGGTGCCCGGCGAGTACTACGTGTACTACTTGCCGTACACGGGGACGTTCACCTCGAACTATCCCAAGATCACGTATCGCGTGCCCGAACAAACTGCCACTGCGGCGTGGCTCACGCGTCACAACCTTGGCGGCGGCGGGAACACCTCAGCCGCTGGCGCGCTGCCTGTGGCATCGATTGTCGGCTTTGACGCCGTCAACGAATTTTCGCGCTTCACACCCATGGAGTACATCGCGGGCGCTGCCGAACGCGAAGCACTGCGCGCGCAGAATCCGTCCGCATCATTTCTGGCATTCGCGGAAGATCGGTCGCTGTCCATACGCATGCAGGAAGACATTCCGCAAGTGTGGGCCGCACGTGGCGCGTTCCAGCCATTTCTCGGTCAGGCCAGGCGCGGCGAGTACTACACATTCCAGGTCGGGGTGTGGGCGCATCGCGCGTCGATAGATTCGCTGCGCTTCCGTTCCAGTGCATTAATGCGGCGGGGCGGCGCGCAGACAATTCCGGCCACTGCGATCACCGTATTCAACCTCGAAGGCACCGACTGGGCCGGACAGCGATTCGTGCGCGTGGTACGCGTGGACTCGGGGCGCGTGCAGGCGCTCTGGATTGGCGTGGACGTGCCAACGCGCGCCGTGCCCGGCGACTACGACGGCCGAATCACGCTGTCCAGCCGAGGCAATGTCGACCGCACGATTCCGGTGACGATTCGTGTGACGGCCAGTGTGGCCATGAATCACGGTGATGATTCTCCGGCTGAGCTCACGCGTTTGCGATGGCTCAATTCGCAAAAGGCCGCTGACGACAGTATCGTGGCGCCGTACACGCCGATGCGTCTGGTTGGCAACACGGTATCCCTTCTGGGGCGATCGCTCACATTCGGCAGTGACGGGATGCCCACGAGCATCCGCTCGTTCTTCTCCCCCAACAACACGGCGATTGGTACCACGTCTCGCGAGATTTTGAGTGCGCCTGTGCGACTGGTGGTGCGCGACTCGGCAAATCGTGATATCGTTTGGAGTGGCGCCGCGCCAGTGGTCACGAAACGCGCTGTCGGTGCTGTGGCGTGGGAGACGAGCACGTCGTCTGGCGCGCTGCGACTCCAGTCGCGAGCCACATTGGAGTTTGACGGAACCGCGGAGTACACGATCGCTCTCAGAGCGCTCACCCGTACGACGCTCAACAACGTCCGGTTCGAGCTCCCGCTGCGTGCCGACGCCGCGAAGTACATGATGGGACTGGGACAGAAGGGCGGATTCCGTCCCGAGGATTTCCATTGGACCTGGGATGTTACCAGGAAAAATCAGGACGCAGCGTGGATTGGCGATGTGAACGCCGGCGTGCAGTTCACACTCAAGGACCAGCACTACGTGCGCCCGCTCAACACCAACTTCTATCTCTCCAAGCCGCTGGTCGCGCCGACGTCGTGGGCCAACAACGGCAAGGGGGGCTGTGACATTGTTCGCGAGGGCGACCGCGTGCTGGCTTCATGCTATAGCGGACAACACGTCATCGAGGCCGGTGACTCGCTGCGCTTCGATTTTCGCTTGATGATCACCCCGTTCAAACCGCTGGATACCAACGGTCAGTGGCGCACGAGATTCTTTCACGCGTTTGTGCCGGTGGATTCGGTGACGAAGCGTGGCGCCAATACAGTGAACGTGCATCACGCCAACCGCGTGAACCCGTGGATCAACTACCCGTTTCTCGAAACGGCCGCGATGCGTGCCTACATCGACTCGGCGCACGCGCAGGGTCTCAAGGCGAAGATTTACTATACCGTGCGCGAGCTTACCAATCACGCGCCGGAGATGTTTGCGTTGCGCTCATTGGGCGATGAGGTGCTGTCGCACGGACCGGGTGGCGGCTTCTCCTGGCTTCAGGAGCATCTGGGCAGCGACTACATCGCCGCATGGCATGTGCCGACCAACAAGGACGCGGCCGTGGTGAACAGCGGTGTGTCGCGCTGGCACAACTTCTACATCGAGGGGCTCGATTGGCTGGTGAAG
>JANOKE010000165.1:0-7042 GCA_031419135.1 Gemmatimonadaceae bacterium | reverse complement strand
TGGCGCAGGCCGGTATTGACGCTGCGCAGATGGATGCGGCGCTCTCGGCTGGCGCCGACGTCGTATCGCGACTGTCCGCGGGCGTGTGATCGGCATGTCGGTCAACGCAACCAACATCGTGACCCCGTTGGATGCCGGCAGCCGTATCGAGACGGTAGAACGGTGGCTGAGCGCATTGCAGCCACCACCGCCGTTGGCGTTGGCAGCGCGCCTGACGGAATTGCTGGCGCCCTATCTCGCGTGGCCCGTGGCGCGTGTTCCAGACGCCTGTCTGGAGGCGGGGGAGCGGTTGCTTTCGGCCCTGTTGATTTCAGGATCGGCAGAGCGTGGAACGGCCCTCGACCTGTTGGCGGTCGACGCCTTGGTATCGTATGCCTTTCAGGCGGCCGCCGACGTGCCCGATCAGATTGAGTTGCGTGCCGCCCAGGCGATGCAGCGGATCTCCGCGCTACCGCAAGCGGTCCGCGCCTGACCATAGCCTTTGAACAGAGCACGGTGCGGCGCGGCAGTCGGTACATCGTGCGCGCAGTTGGTGGCGCGTTGGTTCACCGTGGTTCCGTCGGGGTTGAATCATGATCGATATTCACTCGCACCTGTTGCCGGGAGTCGACGACGGCTCGCCATCGATCGGCATGTCCGTACCGGTGCTCGAACAGTTCGCCGCCGACGGCGTCACGATTCTGGTGTGCACGCCGCACCTGAACGCCTCTCAGGTCGCTGGTGTCCCTTACGCGAAGTATGTCGACATTCTCGCCTCACTTCGCGCCGCAGCGCCCGCCGTGCCGGAGCTGCTGTTGGGGTGGGAGATCATGCTTGATGCGCCGGGCGCTGACCTTTCCAATGCGGAACTCACGCTCGGAGAATCGCGTGCGCTGCTCGTGGAATTCACGCGAGGTGGACTGCCGCCCGGCGCGACGGCTGAGCTCCGTCGCATCGCCCGCGCCGGGCGCACGCCGATCCTGGCGCATCCGGAGCGGTATTTCGGCTGCACCATTGCGTCCGTTCGTGAATGGCGAGCGCATGGCGTGGTGATCCAGACCGATGCCTCGGTACTCATGGGGCGTGGCGCGCCGGCGGACATGGCGCGGTCGATGCTGGCCGAGGGGCTGATTGATATCCTGGCGTCAGACAACCATGGTGACCATCGATCGTTGGGGGCGGCGCGGGACTGGCTCATGGAGCGAGGCGGGGAGGAACAGGTGGACTTACTCACTCGGCACAACGCGCAGTTAGTTCTCGCCGATCAAGACCCCGTCCCTGTCCCTCCACTTCGCACGGGTGTGTTTGACCGCGTGAAGCGACTCTTCGGTGGATAGCTGTTGGTTTGACACGCACGCCCTCTTGGTTCAAAGCCCACCCGAGCGCCACATGACCGGTACCCCTTCATCAACTTCTCCGACTGCCGCGTTGCTCGAGCTGGCTGAAACGGCACAGCGAACGGCGCGCGACCTGGCAGACGCGATCGATGTCGCCCTCGCCATGGTGCGGAAAACAGTGCAGGGGGGTGGCACGCTTTTGTTCTGTGGCAACGGTGGCTCTGCTGCCGACGCACAGCACATGGCCACGGAGTATGTCGTACGCTACATGCGCACGCGTCGTGCCTATCCGGCCATCGCGCTGACGACGGATACGTCGCTGCTCACCGCCGTGGGCAACGATTTCGGATTTGATCACATTTTTTCACGTCAAATAGAGGCGTTGGCGAAAGCTGGTGATCTCTTGATCATTCACTCGACCAGCGGAAATTCGCCGAATGTTCTCCGCGCGGCCGAAGCAGCGCGCGCGAAGGGAATTCCGGTGCTGGCTTTTTCGGCACGAGACGGTGGCGCGCTGCGTGCGCTGGCTGACCATTCGATAGTCGTTCCCACCTCGCGTACGGATCGCGCCCAGGAATTACACTTGTGCATTCAGCACGCCATTTGCGAGGCAATCGAGCAGACGCTCTGAAGTCTTTGCTATAACACGTTCATTCAAAACGATTTAGTCTCTATCAACTCATGCACATTATCAACAGGGGTTCGCGATGATCGCGCTTCAAGGCAGACGGGCGCTCGTTACCGGCGGTTCCCGCGGTATCGGGGCAGCGACGGCGGACCTACTGGCCCGAGCGGGCGCTGACGTGGGCATTGCGTTCCGCAGTCGTGTGCACGAGGCTGAGCAGGTGGTTGCAGGAATCGCCTCGCATGGTGTGCGCACCTTCGCATTTCAGGGTGATCTATCCACGTCCGAAGCGAATGAGGCGTTTGTGCAGCGAGCCTATGATGCGTTTGGCGGGGTGGACATATTCGTGGGAAACTCCGGTGTTTGGCCATCAAATCCAGTCAATGTGGATACGTTGGATGACATGCGTTGGCGTGATACGGTGGCCATCAATCTGGATGGGATGTTTTTTGGCGCACGGGCCGTGGCTCGCGTGCTGACCCCCGGTGGTCGAATGATTTTTGTCTCCAGCACGGCGGGGCAGCGTGGAGAGGCTGGGCATGCCGACTACGCCGCTACGAAAGGCGCCATGATTTCGTTTGTAAAGTCGCTGGCGGTTGAACTCGGTCCGCGTGACATCACGGTCAATTGCGTCGCGCCCGGTTGGGTCGATACCGAGGCGGTCGCGCGTCCGTTCGCGGCCGAGGGCCGTGCCCGCATAGAAGCGGGAATCCCGTTGGGACGTGTGGCATCACCGATTGATATTGCCGGGCCAATCCTCTTTCTGGCCAGTCCGTTGGCGCGCCACGTCACTGGCGAGGTACTCAATGTCAACGGGGGGAGCGTCCTCTGCGGTTGATGCCCCCATGAGCGCACGTACTCCGGACATCCGTCCACCGATCGCCGTTTTGGACATCGTCCAGGCGCTGCGTGGCGCGGGGTTTGAAACGTGGTGTGTTGGCGGTGCGGTGCGCGACGCACTGCTCGGGCACGCCCATCTCGACTGGGATCTCGCGACATCGGCAACGCCTCCTCAGGTTCGCCGTCTTTTTGAGCGCACCATTCCGGTGGGTATTGAGTTCGGAACGGTGGGCGTGCTCGATCGCACCGGTGTCATGCACGAAGTGACGACGTTTCGACGCGATGTGACGCACGACGGACGTCATGCGGTGGTGGAGTTTGGCGCGTCGCTGGACGACGATCTCGCACGCCGGGATTTTACCATCAACGCGATTGCGTACGACCCAATCGATCGAAGGCTGCACGATCCGTTTGATGGTCAGCGCGATCTCGCGAAGGGGCTGGTCCGCGCCGTGGGCGATCCGCAGGCACGCATGCGGGAAGATCGCCTGCGCGCATTGCGGGCCATTCGCTTCGCGTCGCGCCTGGATTTTGCGATCGACGTGGCCACGTGGCAGGCGGTGGTCGACAGTGCGCCGTTCCTTGCCCGCTTGTCACCCGAGCGGGTGAAGCAGGAGATCGAAAAAACCATGGAGCAGGTGCGACGCCCCTCCGTGGCCTTTCGGCGGTGGCGTGATGCCGGCGCTTTCGGCTCGCTTGTTCCGGCACTGGGCGATGTTGACGAACTGGTGCTCGATGCCCTCGACTGTCTGCTCCCACCGACCTCGCCGGCGCGGTCACTGCGTCGCGGGTTGCGACTGGCCGTCCTGTTCAGCGATCTCACCCCGCGCGACGCGGACCATGCGTTGCGCGCTCTGCGATTCTCGAATCAGGATGTCAGCTGGATCGGCTTGCTGGTAACGCGCTGGCACGCCGACGGCGCGGCACTGACGCAGGCGCTCTGCAGTGTAGGTGGACTTGACGATCGCGCGGTTCGGCGATTGGCGTCAACAGCAGGACGCTTGCGCGCGGGCGCCTTCATCCGTGTGTGTGCCGCGCGGTGGGGAGCCGCGCGACTGACTCCCGAGGAGGTCGCGCCTGCACCGACGCCCGCCCGCGTGCGTGACCTGTATCGCCGCGTACTCCGATCGGCGGTCCGTGATCCGCTTCACGTTGCCGACCTGGCCGTTGACGGCGACGACTTGCGTCAAGTGGGCATTCGGCCTGGTCCGCAGATCGGCGCCATACTCAGCGGATTGCTTGAGGACGTGCTGGATGATCCCGCGCACAATCGCCGTGATTGGCTGTTGACGCGCGCGGCGTTGCTGATGCCTCCGCAGGCCTGAGCGCAGCCGTCATGCCAAACTTCACACACGAAACCAGCGAGGTCGCAGTTCGCTTCCACCGCGAGAATGAATGGTACGTTGCCAGTCGGTCCGGCAGTATTCATGTGTGGCGCGTTCAGGCCAACAGCGAACGGGCCGTGGAGTTGTTTCATCGGTTTTCGGCCCATCTTGATCCGCTGGTTGATGTCGCCATCGAGCACCGGCGCGATGCGACCAGCTGGTCTCGCGCCTTGTGTGCATTGACAGAGGTCCGTGATGCGATCGGCCGTCTTCGCTGGCCACTGGCCTCATGTGGCGGCGTCGAACTCACGCTGGTCACGCCGGACGATCAACTCTCGCTCATGCCGTCGCTCGAACTGGTCATCTATTCGCGTCGCGACAACTGGCGTGCGAGGCTGGACGACGAAGGCGTGATCGCCCGTGCGGAAGCACCCGCGGCGATCTGGCGCTCCGCCGATGTGCCGTGGTCGGCAGCCCCCGAGCTCACGACGGCACTTTCGGCGCTGGTGCAGCGCTTGACGTTGGAGCCCGAACCATGAGTCGCGGTCCAACCCGCTCCGGTGATCGCTCGTCGAGTGGTCCATCGTTGTTCGCGGCGCGTGTGGCCGAGCCGCTCGCCTCGCGATTTCGGCCGCGTACGCTGGCGGAGTTTATCGGGCAGCACCACTTGCTCGGTCCCGGGATGCCGCTGCGAGAGACGTTGTCGCGGGGCATCGTCGACTCGATGGTGTTTTGGGGTCCTCCGGGCGTCGGTAAGACCACGTTGGCGCGACTGCTCGCCCAATCGGCCGATGCGGCCTTCGTCGCCTTCAGCGCCGTCAGCGATGGGGTTGCCCGTGTGCGCGAGGTGGTGGCAGAGGCCGACGGTCGGCGCAACGCTGGCCGAGGAACGATTCTCTTCGTCGATGAAATTCATCGTTTCAATCGCGCCCAACAGGATGCGTTTCTGCCGCACGTGGAAGCCGGCACGGTAGTGCTCATCGGCGCGACCACGGAGAATCCGTCGTTCGCGCTGACCGGCGCCTTGTTGTCGCGCGTTCGCGTGTTGGTGTTGCAACCGATCGTCGCGAACGAGCTGCACGATTTGATCGGTCGGGCGCTGGTCGACGGCGAGCGCGGCATGGGCACCCGCTCCCTGACGATGTCGCCTGAGGCGCAGCGCCTACTGGCCGACCAGGCCGACGGCGATGCGCGCCGCGCCCTGGGGCTGTTGGAGGCGGCGGCCGCGCTGGTCGACGATGGCGCGGAGATCGATCGTGCACATGTCGAAGCGGCCGTGCAACGACGGGTGCCCCACTACGACAAGAGCGGCGAGGGTCATTTCAATCTCATCTCCGCCCTGCACAAGTCCCTGCGAGGGAGCGACCCGCAAGGGGCGCTGTATTGGCTGGCGCGCATGATCGAAGGGGGCGAGGATCCGCGCTACATTGCGCGACGGATGGTGCGCATGGCCAGCGAGGATGTTGGACTGGCCGATCCGCAGGCGCTGTCGGTGGCCATGACCGCGGCGGCCGCCTACGAACGACTTGGCTCACCGGAAGGCGACCTGGCACTGGCGGAGGCTGCCGTGTATCTCGCCACGGCGCCGAAGTCGGCCCGCGTATACGCGGCATGGTCGGCGGCGCTCGATGCGGCGCGGGCCACACCGGCGGCGCCCGTGCCGCTGCATTTGCGCAATGCCCCCACGGAGCTCATGAAGGAACTCGGGTACGGGGCTGGGTACCAGTACGCGCATAGCGTTCCGGACGGGTATCTCCCGCAGACGTATCTTCCGGACGCGATCGTGGGTACAACTTTCTATGAGCCTGGACCATTCGGGTTCGAGCGCGACATTGCCAGGCGGTTGGCCTGGTGGGCGGAACGACGAACGCGTCCCGCTGGCAGTGACCCTGATGCAGGAGATCCTCTGTGATGCAACCTGATTCGAATGCGCCGACATTCACATGCACGACCGTGCGAAAGCGTCGGTTCCTTGCCAGCGCCGCAATCGCCCTGCTGGTCGGCGGGTCCGGTTGTGCGTCGCTCGGCCGCGCCACGTTCAAGGAGCCCGTGGTCACGCTGAAAGAGTTCGCGATTACGGGGCTCGGCCTCACGGGAGGGAGTGTCGATGTTGTCCTCTCGGTCTACAATCCGAACAGCTACAAGCTCGATGCGCTGTCGATGACGTATCGCGTTGATGTGGATAGCGTCAAGCTCGGTGATGGGCTGCTGGATGGTCGTTTCGTTGTTCCCAAAGGCGATTCCGCCACTGTCCGGTTGCCGGTGCGCTTTACGTATGCGGGACTCGGTGCGGCGGGACGTTCGCTGGTGACCGCGGGCACGATCAACTACCGGGTACGCGGTGATTTCACCGTCGACACTCCCTTGGGCAACTTTACCCGTCCCTACGACCGCACCGGTCGCTATTCATCGGTTGCCGGTGTGGCCCGCTAGACTCCTCTCGCCCGTCGGCATCTCCTCCACGTCCCGTCGTCCGGAATCCTCATATCAGTCGCGAGCCCATTTCTCTTACGCCGTCGATCGAACGTGCGGTGTTGGTCAGCGCGCCGTCGAAACGCAGCTTTGCGCGCCAACATGCTGATGAGCATCTCGAAGAACTCGGGCGCCTCGCCGACACGGCGGGCGCCGTCGTCGTCGGCACGCTCACGCAGTTGCTGGATCGACCCCATCCCGCAACCTACCTCGGCAGCGGCAAGGTTGAAGAGCTCAAGGCGCTCATCCAGTCGCTCGACGCCACCCTCGTGCTGTTCGATGACGAGTTAACGCCCGCGCAGGGCAAGAACATTGAAGTGATTGTTGGAACGCGTGTGATGGATCGCGCGGAACTGATCCTCGATATCTTCGCCACGCGTGCGCGGTCGAGCGAAGCGCGTATGCAAGTGGAGTTGGCGCAGTTGGAATACCTGCTGCCGCGGCTCACCCGTATGTGGACCCAC
>JANOKE010000164.1:0-3297 GCA_031419135.1 Gemmatimonadaceae bacterium | reverse complement strand
GGTCCACCTCTCTATGTCATCACCAGACCTCGACTTCATTCGCGGCACGGTTCTCGATCGTATGGAGCGCCAGAACACGTGGCTCAAGGTCACCATTGGTGCGGCGGCAGTCGCCGAGGCGTTGCTGTTCGTCCTGGTGCTCTGGCTGGCCGATTTCACGACCGAACGCACATGCTCATCGTCGTGAGCGCCGTACTCTTGCGCTGCTATTGACGGCGGCACCAGCCATGGCGTAGGGGCGCGAGGTGCCATCACCGCGCGCTCGTCAGGAGGACCAATTCGGAGGTCGTGCCCATCTCACTGTCGCGAGATGACGAACGTGTACCTGTGGATCGCGCCATCCGGGAAGCGGATTTCCGCGCGCCCCGCTCCCTGTGTCGTGGAACCTGCATCCAACTTGAATTCAAATACCTGCCAATCCTGTTCATCCCACGACAGGCGCATTCGGCCGGCGGTGCATGCACCTTCACGGAGCCTGCAGCCAAACTGTCCGGTGGGCCCGTCCGACCGCATCGCACCGCCGAGCGTGCTGTCGATCTGCACGACGGTCGCCGTGAATGTGATCCACGGCGCCGGTTTCAGGCTGGGCTCGCCCGAATTGGTTTCCGACGAGAACGCGAGTTTCCAGTCGCCGGCGTGACTCCTCGGCGACTGCGCCTGCGCGATGCCAGCGAACAAAATCGTGGCTATGGCTGAGACAACGATCCGTTTCATGGCGCCCCAAAGGTTGACGCAGCGTCGCCGAGTCCGTAAGTCAACGTTATGAGCAACGACAACTCCCGCAAGGACCTTACCCGGCGCGAGCTCCTGCAACGGTTCACGGCCAGCATGTTCGTGACGGCGATTGCTACGCCGATGGGCCAGGCGTTTGCACTGACGTCACACGCCGAACCGGCTGATCCGGCTGATCCGGCTGATCCGGTCAATGCTGTCGCCGGTGTCGATCGTGTGGTGATGAAGCACGGCAAGACCTACCTCAACGGTTGGGCCGGCTATGGAACGCCGCCGAGGCCGGGGCGTGGCGGACGAGGCGGCGCTGCAACTCCCGCACCGTCAGGGTCGGCTCCGAAAACCAAATGGAGCAAAGTGTCGGGTCCCGGCAATGTCACGTTTGCCGACGCGAACGCGGCCAGTACCACGGCGACATTCTCGGCAGCGGGCCAGTATGTGTTGCGCGTTTCGGCTGACAATGGTGAGACCACTGCCGCGTCGACACTTACGGTGAAGGTGGAACTCCCTCCGCCAGTGAAGCAGCTCTCGCCCGTGGTGACCACGCGCCACACGATCACGAGCCCGCTGTGGAGCGCTCGCACGAAAGTTCTCATCACGTCCTGGATTCCGCACTGCATCAATCAGTGCACCAGACCGGATATTCCCGCAGGTCGCGGCGACGGGGGTCTCGACAATTTCATTGAAGCGGCCAAGGCCCTGCGCGGTGAAGCGCATGCGGCGCATCGCGGTTATGTGTTCTCCAACGCGTGGGTACATCAGACCGTCGAGTCGATGAGTCTCGCGTTGATGGTCGATCCGCAGGGTGACAAGGAAATCATCTCCGCGCAAGCCCGTATGCGCACGACGCTCAACGAGTGGATTCCCATCATTCTCTCGGCGCAGCATCCCGATGGATATCTGCAGACGGCCTTCACGCTGCGAAATGCACCGCGACCGGGTGGGCCCGGCATTCCCGGCGGCTCATCGCAACCCTGGACACAGCGATGGAGCCCCTCGGCGCGGGCGAATCACGAAGGCTACGTCGCGGGATACTTCATCGAGTCAGCGATCAATCACTACTCGATGAGCGACCGAAAGGACACTCGCCTCTACAACGCGGCGAAGAAACTCTGTGACTGCTGGGCCGACAACATCGGTCCCGCACCAAAGCAGGAGTGGTTTGACGGTCATCAGGAGATGGAACAGGCCCTCGTGCGCTTCGGTCGTTTTGTGAATGAAGTGGAGGGCGGCGGAAAAGGCGATCGATACGTCGCACTGGCGAAGTTCCTGCTGGATTGTCGTCGCAACGGGTCTGAGTACGACCAGAGTCACCTCCCGGTGACGCAACAGTATGAGGCCGTCGGTCACGCCGTGCGCGCGGTCTACAACTACTCCGCGATGGCAGACGTTGCCGTTGAGACGCACGACGTCGACTATCAAAGCGCCGTCAAGTCACTCTGGGACAACATCACGCACAAGAAGTACTACGTCACCGGCGGTGTCGGAAGCGGAGAAACTTCAGAAGGCTTTGGGCCGAACTACTCGCTCCGAAACAACGCATACTGCGAAGCGTGTTCGAGCTGCGGCGAGATATTCTTTCAGTGGAAGCTTCATCTCGCGTATCACGAAGCGAAATACGCGGACCTCTTCGAGCAGACGCTGTATAACGCACTCCTGGGCGCACTCGACCTCGAGGGAACGAAGTTTTTCTATACGAATCCATTGGCGCAGACGGGCGCACGCTCGGCGTGGCACAGCGTTCCCTGCTGCACGGGCAACATTCCGCGAACGCTGCTCATGTTGCCGACGTGGATGTATTCGAAGGACACGAATGCCATTCAGGTCAACCTGTTCGCGGGAAGCAGGATCACGCTAGACAATGTTGCCGGCACCGATGTCGAGATGGTGCAGGATACCAATTATCCCTGGAGTGGGAACGTCGCGATCACGGTGAATCCGAAGGTGCGCAAGACATTCGCGATCAACATTCGTATCCCCACACGCGACGTGAGCACCCTCTATACGGCCACACCGAAAGCGGACGGGATTTTGTCGCTGATGGTGAATGGTCGTGCGGTAAGGCCGGTAGTGGTGAACGGCTATGCGTCGGTCACGCGCACATGGACAGCGGGCGACAAGATCGAGTTCGTGCTGCCCATGAAGATTCAGCGCGTGCGTGCCGACGAAAAGATTGCGGCGAATATTGGCCGGGTGGCGCTCCGGTATGGACCGCTCGTGTACAACATCGAGAAGGTCGATCAGGACATTGATGGCGTGCTCTCACCCGATGCACCACTTGCCACACAATGGCGTGGTGATCTTCTCGGTGGTGTCACGGTCATTACCGGCGCATTCGCGAATGGAACGCCCATGATGGCGATTCCGAACTACACGCGCTTCAATCGGAATCCGGCAGTGCCACCGCCTCCGCCGAGGCCCGATTCTGCGACGGCGGCCGCGAATGCGGTAGCGATTGCAACCGCTGCCGCAGAAGCCGTTGCGGCAGGCCGACCGCTGCCGCGCGCCACGGCGCCGTCAGCGAGTTCCATCGTCTGGATTCGCGAGCGGCTGGGGTGATGCTCAAGC
>JANOKE010000163.1:0-13367 GCA_031419135.1 Gemmatimonadaceae bacterium | reverse complement strand
TTGAGATAGTGCGCGAAGCGCGACGTCGAGAAAATGTACGGCAGCTGCGCCGACAGGCGTGCGCTCGACGACGCCTTTGGATCGTCATACACTTTTGGCTTCTGCGCCGACTGCACGGAAAAGAACGCGGCTTTGTCGGTTCCTTTCTGATGCACGAGCGGTGCGAAGCCGAGATCGGCCAGCTCTTTCTCACGACGATCGGTGATCTGCACCTCGGTGGGACACTTCATGGCAAGCTCACCGGACTCGGTGCGGAAGTTGTGCACCGGCAGCCCCTCCACCAACCCACCACTTTCGACACCACGAATGGCCGCCGTCCAGCCATAGAAAGCGAACGCCTTGTTCACGTTGGCCGCCAGCGCGTACGCCGCGTTGCCCCAGCAATACTCGTCGTGGTTTGTGCCATCCACGCGCTCTTCGTAGTTGAACGCCTCGATGGGCACAGTGGCCGTACCGTAGGGCTCACGCATGAGAATGCGGGGAGCACTCAGTGAGACATAGCGCGAGTCTTCACTGCCGCGGAACGATTTCCACTTCGCATACTCAGTGCTGTCAAAGATCTTCGCCAGATCGCGTGGGTTATCCAACTCCGACCAGCTGTCGAGATTGAGCATCTCATGCGACGCGGCGGTCAGGAACGGCGCGTGCGCGGCGGCCGCGACGTTCGAGATCTTCTCGAGCAGCTCGATGTCCTGGCCACTCTTGTCGAAGTAGTAGTCGCCCACCAGGGCGCCGAACGGCGTGCCGCCGAATACGCCGTACTCTTCCTCGTACACCTTCTTGAACAGCGCACTCTGATCGAACTCCGGCGCCCGCTGCAAGTCGCGCAGCAAGTCCTTCTTGGAGACATTCAGCACCTTGATCTTGAGCATGGTGCCGGTTTCGCTCTGCTTGAGCAGATACTGCAGCCCGCGCCACGACCCCTCGAGCTTCTGGAAATCGGGGTGATGCAGGATCGCGTTGAGCTGCAACGACAGGAGATGATCGATTTGCGCGATACGCGCATTGATCATCGTTTCCGTGTCGCGATTGACCGTCATTGTCCCTTCCAGCACCTCCGAGACAAAGCGTCGGACAAGGTCCTTGCCCTTCCCCTTCGCTTCGGCATCCTTGCCCATCTTTCCCTGTTCGACAATCTGGTCGAGCAGTGACAGATCGGCATCGATCGTTACGGCCGCCGACGCCGCTTGCTGTTTCGCGTCAGCCATGGTCAGCTCTCCAGCCCAAGTTCGGCCTTGAGCTTCGCCATCTTGTCGGCGTCACCCAGTGTACTCTGCAGCACTTCATCGAGCTTCTCGTTGGTTTGCAGGTTGGCTCGCAGGTTGGCGAGTTCCGTGCGCAGCTCGAGCAGTTCCCGCAGCGGCTTGACTTGCCTTGCCACGGCATCGGGGGCAAAGTCGTCCATGCTGCGGAAGTTGAGCTCGACCGCAAGCTTCGGCGCGTCGGCATCTTCACTGAGCTTGTTCTCGACTGAGAACTGCAACCGCGGCTTCATGCTGGCGAGTGTGTCGTCGAAATTATCCGGTGTGATCTCGACAAACTTGCGATCTTTCAATCGCGCCAGCGGCTCGGACGGGCTGCCACTGAAATCGCCCAACACCCCCATGAGGAACGGCAGCTCCTTCATTTCGATGGCGCCGCCAGTCTCGACTTCGTATGAGATCTGAATTCGGGGTGGGCGGACGCGCTCCAGCTTTTTCTGCGTACTGTCGGCCATGCGAATACTCCAGCGCGATTGAGCCTGAGGTAAAGAAGGCAACCAACTATCGGGGCGAGTATGGCAAACTCCGACCGAGCGAACGAATTGTCAAGCAAGGTGCAAAGAACGGTCGCTGGCAGGGTCAACGGTGATCCGCGACGGGTTGGTGGGGTCCGTAATTCCCCGGGATCGGCAGACTCTCACGGCGAATCGCTTGCCGGGGTAACTTTCCGGAATGCGCCATATGCAACCGGTTCTGTGGACCAAAGGAGTCCTGCTCACGCCTCAGCATTTACAGGCGCAGGACCGCCATCATGAAGAGACCCTGGCGTTTCAGGTTGGGGCCCTCACGTTCTGTCCCTGGGGGTTCTCCCGGGTGGCGTTCGACCACGAAACGCTGGCCGGCGGCACCCTCGTCGTGTCGGCGGCAACGGGGCGATTCCCCGACGGATTGCTCTTCAACACACCGGCCGGTGGTCCGTCCGCGCTCCCCAAAGCCGTTGCGCCCGCGTTTGGCCCTGATCAACGCTCGTTGCTGGTGTACCTGGCGGTACCCGAGTATCGGCCCGGCGCGAGAAACGTCGCGCGAAGCGGTGACCATGCCATCACGCGCTGGCAGGCCGATGAGCTGTTGGTGCGTGATGAAACCACGGGCCTGACTGAGCGTCCCATTCAGGTCGCGCCGCCCAGTCTGCGGCTGTTGGTCGAGGGCGAATCGAGCGATGGCTTTGTCACCCTTCCCATCGCCCGCATTCTTCGTTCAACGAACGGCGAACTCACGTTTGATCCGACGTTCGTACCGCCACTGCTCGATCTCTCGGCCAGCCCGACGCTGATGTCGATGGCGCGCCGACTCGTCGAGCGCTTGTCCGCGAAAAGCGCGTCGCTGGCCGGCAGCCGTCGGCAGCGCAATCAGGGGCTGGCCGATTTCTCGGTGGCCGACGTCGGCAGCTTTTGGCTGCTGTACACATTGAATACGCATCTGCCCGCCGTGCGGCACCTGCACGATGTGCGACGCGGTCACCCGTCGCTGCTCTGGGAAACGATGCTCGCGGTGGTCGGCGCGCTCTCTGCCTTTTCTTCGCACGCCGACGCGCGCACGCTGCCCGCCTACGATCATTTGCGATTGGGTGAGGGATTCGCCGAACTCGAGCGTCGACTATTCGAATTGCTTGACGGCGCGGTCGTGGATGCGGCAGTATCGTTGCCGCTCAAGGCGGTGCGTCCGACACTGCACGCGGTAGCGATCGAACAGACCGCCTGGCTCGACGCGCCACAGTGGTTCCTCGCCGTGAGCTCGGCGGTGCGTCAGCAGGAACTCATTCCGAAAGTGTTGCAAGGCTGCAAGGTTGGATCAGCCGATGTGGTCGATACGCTCATTCGACAGGCGTTGCCGGGCATTGAACTGGCACACGTGTCGTCGCCGCCATCGGCGGTTCCGGTCAAACTCGACTTCCAGTATTTCGCCATTCGCAAGGCGGGTGCAGCCTGGGACGCGATCAACCGCGCGCGCAACCTGGCGGTGTATGTGCCGGCCGAGTTGGTGGACGCACGATTCGAATTGGTGATTGTGCTGCGGTAGGCGGGTGGAATTTCGGCGAAGGGATATCAGCGGGCTGGAGGAGTCGCAGTTGGGTCCTTCAGCACCGGAACGGTCGGCGCGGTTGGCACCGCGGGCAGCGTTGGAACCTTCGGGACGGTCGGAGCCGGCCGACGCATCACCAGTACCACCAACAATACCGCGATCAGAATCACGGCATTGATGACAACGATCAGCGCCGTGGGAATGCGGCGGATCGCTTTGTAGGTACTCGTGATGGCGTTTGGCGACGGAGCCGGGGCTGGCACAACTGGCGCCGGCGCCCGGCTGATCATCTGTGTAAACTCGCTGGGACCGGCGGCTGCCGGCCCTGCCGGTGCACCTCCCAATGTGGAGAGCGGCGTCGATCCCACGTCCTTGAAAATCGGAGGCGGCAAAACCCCCGGAAGCATCGGAGACCCTCCAGCGGCGGGCGACGTGAGCGGCGCGCTTGCTGTGGTTGGCACGGTGGGCACCGGTGTCGGCAGCGGAGACGAGGTCGGCGCATTCGACCCGAACAGTGGGGAGCCACCGCTCGCCGGCGAGGACGCCGACCGCATGGCCCCGGTTGCCCCCCCAAACTCCGGTGCACCGATTGGCGATCCAAATGGAGAGCTGGCGGGCGGCTTTGGAGCAGGCGCCAGTGGTGGCGCCGACATCGGGCTCTGCGGCACGATCCCCGGCGCACCCGGTGTTGGCAACCACATGGGTGAGGCCGGCATGGCCATCGGCGACGGCGTTGAAACATCCGGCAGCGGCGCCGCTGTCGGTGACGGCGAGAACATGCGCGTGAACTCCCCGGGCTCAGCGCGACGCGAGGTAGCCGGCGGCGCCGGCGGCAGAATCACCGCAGCCGGCACTGAGGGCGGCGCGGGCAGCGTGGGCGGGAGCGCCGGTGGCAGCGCAACTGGTGGCGGCACAACTGGTGGCAGCCCGCTCGCGCCAAACATCTGCGTAAAGGCGCCAGCCATTGTCGGGGCCGGCGGCGGGAGTGGTGTCGGCGGCGGCGCAACCGGCGCCTGGTGTGCCGGAAGGGCCGCCGTGGGCGAACTGGCAACCGGCAGCGCCGCGGTCGGCTCACTGAAAAGGGGCGGTTCCGCCACCAGCATCCTGGCGGCTGGCGGCTCTGCTCTCGGCGGCGGGGCAACTGGCGGCTCGACAGTCGGCGGCGTGGCAACCGGTGCCATGCCAACCGGCGGCGTTGCAGACTTCGAGAAAATCTGCGTGAACTCCCCCATGGGTCGATCACCGGAAGCCGCCGATTCCCCCGCTGAGGCGGTTCTGCCCGGAGCATCAAGCCAGCCCCGCAGCATGTTCATCCCGGTCACAAACTCCGTCACGATGGCGAAGCCGAACGGGGTGGTCGCGGTATCCAGCACCCGGCTGCGATCGGCCCCCGTCAAGCGTGCCAACTGCACACGCAGCATTTCGACATCATGAGGGTCCGTCGCGTCGGCGAGGTGCACCAGTACGACGCGGCCGGTCGCGACCTCGAGGGCGCTATGGGTACGGAGGCCGCCGTCCACCGCGATGCATTTGAGCAGTCGGTACCGGGCGCTGAAGTCGTCGCTCATGAGTCCGTGACGCAGAGGTGATGCACCGGCGCGCGCCGGAACGGCGCGATAACCGGGGAAACGATGTATTGTTCAATTGTTCACGCGCCGTCGGCTGCGCGCAATACACGCGCCAGGTCATTGCCTCACCGAGACACCTTCCCGCATGCGCCTGTTCCCTTTTTCGGCCTGCCGTTCGAGCTCAATCCGATGCGGCTGACCTCCGCCCCGTCGCGTCGCGTCATTTGGGAAGACGGCATGCACCTGTCGCCGCAACACTTTCAGGCGCAGCGTCGCTATCAGGAAGACCAGGCCACTCACACGGTCGACCTGCTCATTCCCTTTGCCTACGGCGTCTCGGCCATTGCCGTCGACACCGAAGCGCTGCACAACGGTACCCTGGCGTTGGTGCATGGGAGAGGCGTCCTGCCCGATGGCACCGTTTTCCACACGCCGGACGCCGATCCGGCGCCAACCCCCATCGCGCTGGCCGATCGATTCTCGCCCACGCGCGACACCCACGTGGTCCATCTGGCGCTGCCGGTGTGGCGCAGTGATGCCAGCAACCTGCAGGATACGGGCACGCTCATCGGCGCGGAGTCGCTGGCCCCCACGGCGCGTTTCCACCCCGTCGAACACATCGTGATCGACGAAGCCACCGGCGCCGATCCGTTGCCCGTGCGATTCGCTTCGCGCAACCTGCATTTCTTGCTGGACGAAGAACTGCATAACGACGTCATCGCGATGCCCATCGCGCGCGTGCGCCGCGACGGGCGCGGGCAGTTTCAGCTCGACGTAGAGTACATCCCGCCCACCCTGCAGATCGTCGCCAGCGAGCGGTTGCTCGATCAGCTCCGCCGCACCGTGACGATGCTCGAATCCAAGGGCGGCGCACTGGCGGCTTCGGTCAATGCGGCCCCGAGCGGCGCCGTTGGTGGCGGGGCGGCCTATGTGGGCAACGAACTGGCCACGCGGTGGTTGTTGCATGCCGTGCGCTCCGCCGACGCTCCGCTGCGGCATTTGCTGCTGTCACGACGTGCGCACCCCGAACGCGCGTATCTCGAACTGGCGCGGCTGGCGGGCGCGCTCTGCACGTTCGCCGTGGGCGCGCATCCGCGCGACATTCCGGCGTACGATCACGATGACCTCACCACCTGTTTTGATGCGCTCGACCGGCAACTGCGGGCGTTTCTCGACGTCGTGATTTCGGCCCGCGCCGTGGTGATTCCGTTGCAACGCGTCTCCGAGGTATTGCACTCGGCGGCCGTCACCGATCCGCGCTGCTTCGAGCCCGATGCGCGATGGTTCCTGGCGGTGCGCGCCAGTGTGGGCGCCGCAGATCTGATCGATCGGGTGCAACGACTCACCAAAACCTGCGCCAGCAAGTTCGTGCTGGAACTCGTGCGTCGCGCTTTCAACGGGCTTCCCACGGAGCACATCCCCACGCCGCCAGCCGGGCTCGCGCCAAAGCCGGACATGACGTATTTCGAACTGCGCATGACCGGCCCCTGTGCGCAGTCGTTGGCCGAGGCGCGCGAAATCGGTGTGTATGTTCCGGACGCGCTGGTTGGGGCGTACGTGGAAGTCGCCATTCTCGTCCCGCAGTAATTCTTCCGAGGATTCAGAAACCGATGAGTGCTTCGTCGTCTGTGGCTCCGGGGCGCCTCGCCAACGCCCTGCAGGAATCGATCACGGCGGTCGTGCGGCTGCGCGCCGAGCGACAGCCGGTGACCGATGCCGGGCAATTCCGCGCCCAGCTCACGCAACTGCTCGCCCGCGCCGAGCAGGATGCCATCGGGATGGGCTTCACGGCGCAAGATGCGCGACTCGCGATCTTTGCGGTGGTTGCGTACCTCGACGAATCGGTGCTCAATGCGCGCATTCCCGCCCTGGCCGACTGGGCGCGACGTCCCCTGCAAGACGAACTGTTTGGCGGACACATGGGCGGAGAATGGTTTTTTCAGCATCTGGATCAACTGCTTGCCCGTGCCGATTCCGACGAGCTCGCCGATCTCCTTGAAGTGCATCAGCTCTGCCTGCTGCTCGGCTTTCGGGGCAAGTATGGCGCCGGTGATCACGGAGAACTCCACGCCATCTCGGCACGCGTGGGTGAGCGCCTCGCCCGTATGCGCGGCCCGCATGGCGACCTCGCGCCGCACTGGCGGCCGCCAACCGATCGCGTGAACACGAAAGACCCCTGGCTGCGACGACTCACCGTCGCCGCCCTGTCCGGCGCCGCGCTGCTCATCGTGCTCTGGGGCAGCTACGCGCTGCTGCTGCGCAGTGGCAGCAATGACATTCGCGCACTCGCGACTTCCGTGCGTTAACCGCTGAGCCTCGACGATCATCATGGCGACTCGCAAGCCTATCACGCGGTGGCTCATCGCCGCCGCCGTCCTGCTGCTCTTCCTCATCGTGTGGTTCGTGCTCGATCGCAACATGGCGCTCGACACGACGTCGCGATGGGCGTTAGGCATCGGCTTCCTGCTGCTTGGCCTGATCGCTGCGGGCGCGGTGTTGTGGTATCTGCGTCCAATGGACAAGGCGCCGGCGCGCGATCTTGGCGACGACATCCTGCTCACCATTGCCAGTGCGCGGGCCCGTCTGCCGCGACACAGCTTCGGCAATCGCGCCGTCGTCATGGTGGTCGGGACCGAAGGCAGCGGCAAGACCACGCTGGTTGCGCGCTCGGGCGGTGATCCCCAACAGCTGGCCGGTGATCCGGCAGCGAAAGCCAACGATGCGCCCGCGTCGACGAAGACGGCCAACGTCTGGGTGATGCAACAGTCGGTGCTGGTCGAACTCACCGCGTCGTTGCTCACGGAACCGGCGCGTTGGACCAAAGCGGTGCGCGCATTGCGCGCACCGCGGGTCGCGGCGGCGGTGGGCAAGGGCGTAGCCGCTGCACGCGCCGCCGTGGTGTGCGTCCCGTGTGACCTGTTCTACGCCGGCAATAACGGACAGCAGCTCGCCACACTCGGCGTCGCCTTGCGTCAACGACTGGCGGAGGCGTCGCGCGAGCTCGGGCTCGCCATGCCGTTGTATGTCGTGTTCACGAAAGCGGATCGAGTGCCACATTTCGAATCCTGGATCGGCGTATTCACGAAGGACGAACTTCGTGCGCCGCTGGGCGCGACCCTGCCGTTCGATGCCGCGTCCACGACGGCCAACTTTGCAGAACGACTGGCACCGCGTATCGACGCCGCATTCCGTCAGATTGTCGACTCCATGGCCGCCCGTCGCGTCGAGCTGCTGGGTCGCGACTCGGTGTTGACGCGACGTTTTGGGGCGTACGAGTTACCGCGCGAATTGCGCAAGCTCGCTCCGGCCGTCAGCACGTTCCTGCTCGAGATCTGTCGTCCCACGCAGTTGGGATCGAGTCCGTTGCTGCGCGGCTTTTACTTCGTGGGCGCGCGGCCGGTGGTCATCAGCGATGTCGCGCAGGCGGCCGCGTTACGTCCGGTCGCCGTCTCCACGGCTTCTGATGCGACCGCGATCTTCAGATCGGCCGCTGTCGCGAATCCTTCGCCGGTGGCCGCTCCGTCCGCGACGTCGCGCAAGGTTCCCGAATGGGTGTTCCTCGACGCATTTCTGCGCGACGTCGTGCTCTCCGATTCTGCGGCCGCGTTGGTCGCCGGTGGCGGCGTGCGAATGCATACCACACGACGGGTGATGCTGGGAGCGGCCCTCGCGGCCAGCATGCTCGTGCTGCTCGGCGCCACCGTTTCGTGGATCGGCAATCGTGCGATGACGAATCGCCTGCACGAGGCCGCGAGCGAGGTCGACAGACTGCCCGACGTGCGAGCAGACCCAGGCACCATCGCCTTTCCCCGGGTGGACGCGCTGCGTCGGCTCGACATCCTCCGTGCCCAGCTCGACACGGTGCGAGGATACGTGAACGAGGGTCCGCCGCTGCGACTGCGCTTCTGGTTGTGGCAGGGCCCCGCGCTGCTGGATGCGGCCCGCCCCGTCTGGTACGAGGGATTCCGGCGACAGTTGTTCGCCACAGCGTGGGGAGCGATTGTGGATTCACTCAAAGCGCTGCCCGACGTGCCCACCGCGTCGAACGACTACGGCACGACATACGGTTGGCTGAAGGGGTATCTCATTACCACCAACGCGCCCGACTCAAGCACCCAGGCGTTTCTGTCGCCGGTGCTGCTCAAAAGCTGGCAGCGCGGTCAGGCCACCGACGAAGACGTGACCAACCTTGCCCGTCGACAGTTCGATTTCTATTCGCGTGAGTTGCCGGCATACAATCCGTTTCCAAAAGCCGCCGATAACGCGGTGGTGACGCAAGGACGCGACTTCCTCGCGCGGTTTACCGGTGGGGAGCAGATCTATCGCAACATGCTCGATACGGCGAACAAAGCCGCTCCCGCCGTAAAAATTCCGCAGGCGCCCGGTTTCCTCACCGCCACGCCGCAAGTCGCCGGGGCGTTCTCCGCGAGGGGCGCGGTGTTCATGGCCGATGCCTTCCGCAACTCCGACCGCTATTTCCAGGGCGAGACGTGGGTGGTCGGTAGCGCCACGGCGTCGCGCGGTGTCGATCGCGAATCGGTGATCGCGGCGCTGCGCACGCGATATGCCGATGACTACGCCAAGGCCTGGCGTGGGGTCATCGCCAGTGCCGTGGTGGCTTCCCCGAGCAGCGTGAAGGACGCCGCGAGCAAGCTGGAAGTGTTTGGCGGCAACCAATCGCCGATCCTGCAAGTGCTGGCTACCGTCGCGAGGAATACCATTATCGATTCGGTCACCCGCGCCACGTTTCAACCCGTGCACGCCGTCACACCACCGGAGATCATCGACAAGTTCGTTTCGGAAAAGAACCAGCCATACCAGGACGGGCTGCTCGGACTGATGGGGGCGCTCAACCGGGTGGCCAGTCTCCCCCTGCCTGCGCCGAACGATACCGCGGCCACGCAGGCGATTGTGCAGGCGGCGCTGTTGGCCGGTGGTGACGTGACCAATGCGCGCGTCGCTGAAAAGCGCGTAGCGCAAGGCTTCACGCTCACGCCAGCCGCTGCACCACTCGCCAATGCGGTCGAGCGGTTGCTCACCGAGCCGATCAAGGGTGCCGAAGCGGCGCTGCGTACGGCGGGCGCCATGAAAGTGCCGACTCGTACGGTGGTCGTGAGGCCGCCGCCGCCGCCCCCGCCTGTCGGCGGTGGTGGTGGTGGTGGTGGTGGTGGCGGCGCGGCAGCCGTCCCGCTGGTAACGCTGCTGAACGATCGCGGTCGCTCGGTGTGCAGCCAGATGCGCCCGATGCTGAGCAAGTTCCCGTTCGCCATCGATGCGCCATCAGAGGCGTCGATCTCCGAAGTCGCGGCCCTGCTCGCCCCCGGCAGCGGCGAACTGTGGGCGTTTCATGCGGACCGGCTCAAGCCGTTCCTCGAGGAGAAGGATGGCAAGTGGGTAGCCAAACCGGCCGATGGCATCGAACTCTCCGAAACCTTCGTCGCGTTTTTCAATCGCGCGGCGCAGGTGTCCAAGGCGCTGTTCTCCGATGGCGGCGAGACACCGTCGCTGCGATGGATGGCGAGTGGAATCACGTCAGAGCAAACCCCGGTCATCATGCTCAAGAACGGCGCCAACGAAGCCACGTTCAATTCGCGCACGCCGCGTAACGAGATTGTCTGGCCAGCCACCGGAACGCGGGACGCGCGGCTTGACGGATCGTTCGGCAAGAACAAACCCGTCGTGATTGCAACGGCCACGGGTGAGTGGGCGCTGTTCCGGTTGGTGGCGCTCGCGAAGGTTGACGAAACGGGCCGGGCCGAGTGGCCCGCGAAGGGCAAAGATGCGGTGCCGGTTGTCGTCAAGTTCGATGCAACCAGTCGGCTGCCGCTGCTGAACGGCGGGTGGCTTGGTCGGCAGCTGACCTGCGTCGCTCAGGTCACGAAATAGACGCTGCAACGGGAGGGTTACGCCGAGGCGGGGACGGCGGTGGCATCGCCAACTGGTCACGGATATAGTTAATAATACTTAACAACTCCGCATGACTACCATCCTTACGGTCTCCCTCCCCGACGATCTCCGCGGTCCGCTCGACGCGGTCGCCGCGCGGGAGCGACGGTCCCGCAGCTTCGTGGTCAGTGACGCCGTGCGGATGTATCTCGCCCGGCAGATCGATCCCGCGTTCGACAAGGCGCGCGACGAGACCCTGCGCGAAGGACTGGCGCTGAGCCCCTCGGAGCGTGTGCGCCTGGTGGAATCCCTCACCGACGAATTGACCATCCGCCAACGGCGACGAAAGCCTTTTGTGATCGGCTTCGATACGGCCGCCGCCTACGACGCGTGGCTCCGGAACGGCGCGCCGATTCCGTCGTGACCACACACCGCGTGGATCGACTGGTGTCGGTGTGTGCGTTACTGAACGCGGAACGCGCGCGCTACGTGGTGGTGGGCGGCTACGCTGTGGCCCTGCACGGCGTGGTGCGGGCAACCAAGGACATTGACATACTCATCGAGCCAAGCATTGAGAATGCCCACCGTACGCTCGCCGCGCTGGAGCACTTGCCGTTCCAGGTCGCTCGCGACGTGAATCCGACGGACCTGATCAACCGATTCATCACCATTATCGGTGACACACCGCGGGTGGACGTGCTCACGTTGGCGTTCAGCGTCCGCTACGCCGACGCCAAGCCTCGGCGGCTGACGAAGAGGATCGACGGGATCACGATCCCGTTTCTGGATCTCGACATGCTCATACGATCCAAGCAGACGGGCCGCCCTCAGGATGTGGCCGACATTGCGTCGCTCGAGCGGATCAAGGTCCTGCAGGGTTCTCCGAGGCGTCGGCGACGCTGAGCCGCCCGTACATTTTGGTTTCGCCCGCCGTGTGCGTGTGTACAACATCGCGTTTACGGCTCGTCACCGGGTCCAGAACACGAGGCTGCCGCAGCCGCTCAGTCCGGGCTGGAACTGCGGTGGCGCCTGCGTTTGCGAATAGACCTCGATGCCGACCACATCTTTCGGCCGGACGAATGCGTCAATCCCTGCCATGTCAATTCCCACCATGAGGGTGCCGTTGAGATAGACCGCCGGCACGCATCGTTCGGAAAAGACGCCCCGCATGGTGATCTGCTGTTCGGGATCGCTGTTGCTGTCCACGAACACGCCTTGCATGTTCCGGAAGAGATCGGTGGTGACAACAACCTGTCGCCGGGCCAGGTCCGCGTCGGTGAAGAAGCGACCAAGTCCCGATCGACTGCGTTCACGAAAACCCGCGTAGTTGCTGAAGCGATCGTAATCGGCGATGACCTTCATCGTGTCCAATACCGACTTGAACGTGGCAAGCGCCACGCGGACGGGGGCCGCGCCGTCAATCACGTCAACGGTTTGTCGCGCGGGGTAGTAACCCACCGCGCGCACCTCGAGCATGCGTGTGCCAGCTGGGGCATCGGCAAGCGTCCATTCGCCGCGTTCGTTGGCACGCGTTTGCGGACCGTTCGCGATAGCCACCTGCGCTCCCGCCAACGGCCGACCGCTGTTCACCGCCACCACCGTACCGCTCAATTTGCCGTTGCCCAGATGTATTCGCCGAGGCGGCAACGCGAGCCGCTCGGTTCGAAACGCGGTGTCGCGGCGTACCGCGCCCAACACCGTGTCGCCGCTGATCACCGTGCGCGCCGCGCCAATCGACAATTCGCGTCGCAGAAAACCACCCGCGCCGACTTCCACCTCGATCACATCGGTGCTGTCGGCGGCGCGGCTGGCGATCAGTGTCATCGTGCCAGGACTCGGCACATTGCACAAGCCAAACCACCCGCTTTCTTTCGTCGTGGTCACGCGACGCGGAGCGCGACGTATGAGACCGCCTTTCCCAAGCGAATACTCCACCCACTCCGCTGCCACGGTGACCCCAGCCGCCGGACTTCGGTCGCGCGCATCCCGCACGATGCCGATAACTACAGCGCCGGAGTTCTGAGGCGAAGGTGGTCCGCAGATAATCGTGCGGAGATGCGCGGCCGACGGGATCGCCAAGTCGGCATGCACGGCGCGCAGTCCCGCCACCGATACCGCGCGCTGCATGGGTTCGAGGCCCAGCGAGTCAAGCATCGGATGATAGAAACCGAGCGTGTATCGGCCGTCGGGCACATCCTTGAACGCAAACTGCCCCTGCCAGTCCGAAACCACCGTTTGACCGAAGCGCGAGAGGCTGTCGGCACCAACGAGTTGCACCAGCGCACCCGCGAGCGGCTTGCCGGCAACGCTGTCGTGCACGACGCCGCTCACCGTGGTGCTCAGCACGCGTGTCGTCGTCGCTGGCACGAACGCTGCCACCAGCGGCGTACACAGCAGTACCAGCAGTCTGGGGAAAATCCTCACGCGCTCGACGCCTCAAGAGGGAGATACCGAACAACGTATCCGCAATTTGTTCATGCGCCAGTCGTGGGTGCGGGTCGACGTTGAGGAGACGGAGGGTTGAGCACTTTGAGGGGTGAGCGGGTAAAGGGGACAGGGTGAGCAGGAACAGGGGTGAGAGTAGAGGGGTGAGCGGTGAGGGCAGAGTCTCTCTACATCGACGATTATC
>JANOKE010000162.1:0-2361 GCA_031419135.1 Gemmatimonadaceae bacterium | reverse complement strand
GTGGAGGACAGCCGCGCACCACGCGCGCCCTGATCGCGCTCGACGAACTGTGTCACCGGTCAGAACACGCCCGATCGCCGCAGCTGCACACTGGTTCGACCTTCGGTGCACAACGACGTGGCGTCAGCGGAGCCCTCAAGCGTGATACTCCATGACACACCGATAGCTGCAGGGATGACGGTTGGACTTGAGAACTCGGACACCGGGCTGAGGTCGGGCACGGCCAGCACCGCGGAACCCGTGCCGAGGTATCCGTTGGAGGCCGTGACACTCATGCTGCGCCGGCCATCGCTGTATCGGAACTCCACCGATCCGTTGTAGGCTGCTGGCAGCACGCCGAGCGACGCTTGCAAGCGCTTGTACGGCGCGGACAATTGAACCAGCACGGGCGTGGCTATCACGGGTGGTAGAGCAAGCGTCCGCGCCTGGAACGCGCGAAAGGACACGCTGGTGGAGCGGAGGCTGCTTGAGCCGGCGCTGATGACGGTCAGGTAGTGGAAGTCATCAGATTCCTGCTGTTCGGGCGGAACACCAAACACCGCTGGGCCGAATCCGTGTGCAGTTGACGTGTAGAGCGCGTTGGAAATGCTGGCGCTGCCCGTCAGGTAGTTCATCGTGTGTTTGGGGCTTTCGCCCGAACCCACAACGCCGCTAATGGTGAACGCCTCCCGTGCTGCGGCAAACGCTTCGGGGCCGAGAAGGTTCACCGACTCAGGCAATGACTGGCCGTCAGGAATGTCAACGTTGCGTCGGACCACGCCACGATATCCCGTTCCGAACAGCGTCCAGCCAAACAAGTCCTGCTCGCCGTAACGGACGCCGGCAATGCTGAAGTCCGGCGCGAAATTTGTCGACGACGCAGTGCCACCTCCAAGTGCATAGAACCACGTCTGATTAGCTCCTAAATGCTCACCTCGACCGCGCACGACCTTGGTTGGAACGTTCGGCGGACACATGTCGATCGGCCGGTCGGTGAGTTCGGACTGCGTCATGTATCGCACGGCGAGCGGCTCCACACCGGTGACGAATGCGAACCCACCTCGTCCAGTCGTCACGGAGAATCGAAATGTCCCTGTCACCGACTGCAGTCGTTGCCACGCGCCAGTCCCGTCCTGTCCGGCGAGCCAGAGTGGCGGATCGCAAGCAGACCAATCCAACAGCACATTACCGTTTGAACTCGACGCGGGACGCACCACCACGCTTAGACTGGTCACAATCGTTGCGGTGCTGGAAAGCGCGCCCGGCGCAGCGCGCATCGTCACCTGATACGTGCCGACACTCACCGACGCCGATGCCGATACGTTCAGCACCACGCTATCGCCTGTTGTATGCGAAGGGAGCGCGGAGACGAAAAGTCCGGACGGAAGTCCGTCGAACGTGAACGCGACGTCCCCCGAACAGTTGGTGCGTACGATCGTGACGGTACTTCTGATGTTCGATCACTGAAACACCTTCACAAGCAGCGGTGAAGGTGCAAGGTCAATTCGTGCCTCGGTGACCGTCAGGACCAGATTTGCCGTCGCATCGGGCACGCCGCTGGCGCGTCCGCGAATGGTGATGTGTGACGTGCCGGGAACGGCGGTTGGTGCAATCGTGAGCACGATCGCCGTTGCGCGGGCTGACGGTGCTTCGGGTTGAATCGACGCCGTGACTCCACTTGGCAGATTTTCGACGGACAGTTCGACGACACTCACCTGAGTGGCGCGATTGATGATGAGGTCCGTGGTACCGACTGACGCTTGCGATGCGCTGATTGGCGGGCCGGCCAGAATCTGGAGCGGGTCGTTCGACACGACCACCGTGAGCGCCGCTGACCGGTCGACCATTCCGGCCACGGCGCCGCGCACCGACACCACGTAGCTGCCTGCCGCTACACTGGAGGCAACGGCAAGCGTGAAACGGGTACCGGCGCCACTCAGTGGACTTTCGTCAAAGACGGCGGTGATTCCGGGAGCGCTTTCGAGGGTGAGCGCAACCGGTCCCGCGTAGTTGGTTCGTGCGATTGCCGTCGTGGCGCGCGCGATTCCACCCTTGGCAATCGTGAGGGACGGCGTCGACACCGAAAGCGCGTACGCCAGTGGCGGCGCGATGGTGATGGACATCTGCAAGGTTGCATCACGCACACGCTCGGCGCGTCCACGGAGGCCGAGTCCGAACGTGCCCAGGCGCGCCGTGGAATTCGCGCGCAGTCGGAGTGTCGCGGTTGTGACCTGGCCGGTGGTCTGCTCATTCTCGATAGCGGCCGTCATACCATCGGGCATGCGTTCCGTGGTCAGTGCCACTGGACCGGAGAAATCACCGATGCGCGTTAAGATTATGCGCGTCGACACTTCGCTCCCTGCCGCGATCGTGATCGCCTCG
>JANOKE010000161.1:0-7523 GCA_031419135.1 Gemmatimonadaceae bacterium | reverse complement strand
GCGGCGAGTGCGGCCTCTGCGCTGCGCAGTGTGGCGTCAAGCGGCATCGCATCGAACTCCACCAGAGGCGCGCCGACGGACACCCGGTCGCCGACCGTGACGTAAACGCGAAGGATACGTGTTGGTGTGGTCGCCGAGAGGGAGGCCATATATCCGGCGCGCGCGGCCACAAGTCCCGAACCCTCTACGAGGTCAAGGAAGGTACTGGTGTCGACCACAGCGGTGCTGGCGCGCACGGCGGCGGCGACCTTCTCCTCGTGCTCGCCGCCTGCACTGCCGCAGGCGCCGAGCCAGGCGAAGGCCGTGAGCAGGACGGTTGACCGGCGCCGGGCATCGCCCGCCCTTCGACCTATGCGCGCGCGATGAGATGTCATTTGTTGAGCGTCGGAATTCCAGAGAGAAGAAACCGCAGGAGACGTTCGGCGACCCGCATGGCGGCGAGATCATCGATGAACTGCGCGATAGCATCGCGCGCACTGCGCTGCGCCTCAAGGACACTGGGAAGCGTGGCCGCTTCTTCCTGATAGGCCAGCAAGGACATCGCGGCGATCCGTTCGGCCGAGTTGACGAGACGGACCGATCGCTCAGCACGCTGACGCGAAAATGTCGCATCGCGCTGAGCGCGTTTGAGCGCGCCCTCCTGTTCGAGTAGCATCTGCGAAAGGACTGCACTCGCGCGCATCAGGTTGGCCTGCGCAGTGCGGATCGCCGATGCATTGCGGTTGAAGAGCGGAATCGGAATGGCGAGACCAACAAGTGGAAGCAATCCACCTTGGCCACCCGGATTGTGAGTCTCGACTCCCAGTGTCAACGACGGTGCGGCGAATCGTCGCGCGCGCTCGGCACGCTCGAGTGCGCCCGCCGCACGCTGATCCTGCAGCGCTGCCGCAACGGGGAACGCCGTAGTCACCGACTGCACCACCGGACTGCCGGAAGCGCGGTCACTCAGCAGGTTCGCCGCGTTCGTTGCGTCAATTGAAATCGTCTCGGCGAGCACGATATCGACGGAGTCAGCGCCCAGTCCCATGATCACTTGCAGCCGAAGCAGTGCGGCGATCGTATTCGCGGAGTCGAGGGCGGCGATGCTCGCGGACTGGCCGGCAAATACGACGGCGAGTTCGACATCCAATTGGCTGGCATCGCCAGCGTCTCGCCGAACGCGCGCCAAGACCAATAGACTGTCCGCGTCGCGTGCCGTTCTCGCCGACAAGCGCGTGCGGGCCTCGAGCACCTGCGTCCGCGTATAGGTCGTATCGGCCTCGAGCGCGGTCGTGGCGCGCAACTGCAACAGTCTGGTGGTTGCCGCTTCGAACTGCGCACGCGCAGCCGAGATGCGCGGTGAGCGCTGCCGAGGCCAGTCAAACGGCACGTCGAGCGTGATGTGTGCCCGCGGTGCGTCCGTGGTGTAGTTGACGCCCAACGTGGGATTCTCGAACTGGTGTGCCAGGGAAAGCGACGCGGCGGCGAATGCAGAATCAGCAAGGCCGATCCGTGATCGCGGAGCCACATCCCGCGCCGCCGCGATGGCGACCTCGCGCGTCACCGGCATCGCGCGTAGTGATCGCTGCGCGGCCATCGGTTGCGCGATCGTCACCGCCGCCGCAATCACGGCGACGATTCGGAACGCGGCGAGGACTGCAGCGCGCATCTATTTTCGGTCGAGCACGAGCACCGAAAACGAGCCGGGAATGACCGGTGCACGCGGGTTGGGTTGCTGAGCCGTGGCCGCTGGCGCCGGACCGTACGTCACGCTCGCCATATACACGCGATGGGTTCGCGGATCGAGCGTCATCGTGCGCGAGCCGCGCAGTGTGACAGCGTTTCCAAGCGACACGTAGCGATCGGCCGACTCCTGCCTGATGACGCTCATCGTCCCGTCGCCGCCATTCGAAGCGAACAACAGTTTCGTCTCCGCGTCGAACGACGTGGCGTCGACACCAGATCCTATCGGGACGAGCGTGATGACGAGACCGGAGGTTGGGTTGCTGACGGTCAGCACGCCATTACCGCACACCGAGAACAATCGGTCGGTCGCCCGATCGTAGGCGAGGCCGGAAGGACCATCGCAGCCGGTGAGCGGATACGTCTTGGTGACCCGAAGTGTCTTCGTGTCGACAACCTGGATCTGACCCGGATCGGTCTCAATGTTCACGAAGAGACGTCCCTTGCCGTCGGTTTGCGCAAACTCGGGCTTCCCGGCGAGGGCGATCGTGCCGAGGACGGCGCCGGTTTGCGCATCGAGCGCCGTCGCGTTACTGCTGCGACCGTTGAAGGTGAATACCCGTTTGGAGGCCGCATCGAAGTGGATCGCGTCGGGATTGGCTCCCGTGACTTTGACGCGCGCTATGAGCGCGAGGGTCTTGAGATCGAAGATCGTCACTGAGCTATCGCGACCGTTGCTGGTATAGCCGCGTCCGAACTCCGCCGCGAACGTGACGCCATGAATGCCAGGCGTTTCCGCAATCTCGCCGATCACGGAATCGCGATCGAGGTCGATGACGACAAGTTTGGTGGCGTGCGAGACGTACAGCCGACGGGCGGCGGGGTCGACCGCCGCATAGTCCCATCCTCCCTCGCCGCCGACCGGAATTGTCTTGACGACCTGATAGCCTGCGGCGGGTGCATTTTGCCCGCGTATGACACCTGCTGGGGCGGCAAGAGCGATGGCAATCGCGCCAAGCAGGGCGAAGCACGGTTGAGGGCGGATCAGTTGGCGCGGCATGAGCATCGGGGTTGACGTGGCGGTAGGGTCAGCTCGTAACCTCGTCCTCATGCATGTCGGAATGATGACAAGTCCGGCGTGATGCGGACGTGGAATGCCCGGCGATGGGCACCAGTGCGTGCTGGCACTGCCGACAACGGTTGCGCGTCGCAGGTCGATGACCCACGGCGGAATCACCGTGCCTGGGGCCTCCGGCCCGCAAGAATTCCGAGCATGTCGCCCGCCGAGTGGAGCGTCACGGGTGCACCCTTGAAGTCTTTCGGGATTTGCGTGACCAGGAAGTCCACACCAGCCTTCAGGCAGGCGGCCAACTGCACTGCGTCCTCGCAGTCGCGGAATCCTATCGCAAGCGCGCGCTGAAAGTCGGGTGTGTCGAGTGGGACAACCGAGAAAATCTGGAGCAGATCGGCGACGGCCGTCGTCGCCGCCACGCTACCAGCATGTCGCCGAGAAATCTCTACACGAGTTGTGAGAGACTGGTGCCGTGCAATTTTCCGAATGCTTCGCCACGCGGCACCGCCTCAGAGTCGAGCGACAGGTTCGTGGCCTTCCTGGCGAGTGGACGTTTCGGCTTGCCTATCGCCGATTGGCTGGTGCCAACGGCGACTCCACGACGCGGCTTGCTGCTTTTGCTCATGAATCCTCCGTGCGCATGCTTACAAGTGGAGCATGCGCAGCTACCGATCGCAGTGTCAAGGAGCGTCCCGAAACAGCCCTCGACCTGATTGATGCCGACTGACGAGTCTATTTGCGAAGGGAGAAGCGCCAAGGGAAGAACCAAATGCCGTCCCTCCCCATTTGCTCATCGCGGGCTTAATCCTCGATGTAGAGCATGGAGGTCTCGGCTCCTGCCCCAGCGTCCAGGCTAGTGTGTGCGGTGAGGCCGTAGGCGGTAAAAAAATCGATCCACGCGCCACTCCTCAGCGCCGCTATCGCCGGATCGAAGACCAGCACGTCGACGGCGGTTGCGGTCTTTCGAATCCCGGCAATCACGGTGATGTGGGTCTTGCCATTGACCCACAGCGGACCGTGACGGCGCATAAGATCCTGAATCAACTCTGGGGAAGGGGTCACCGCGCCAACCATCTCAAAGCCCATGTCGCTGGCAAAGCTCGGGATGTCGGAGTTTTGGATGCCCTTGTTGCCCGCACACTTCAGATTCCACTTATCAACCGTCGCCGGATCGGGATGGCGTATCTCGCTGGATTGTGTCTTACGCTGGCGCCAGGTAATGAGCATCTGGGCACTGGCATACCAGCATGACATCGTCCTGTCCTGAGCAACCAGCTGCATATCCGGCACGACGTAATAGACCGGCGCCGAAACCGGGATGCGGATAATGCCCGGCGTGTCACGGGAGCTGAACTTCCAGTTCTTTCGATCCGGGGCTTCCACCTTGCAGCCCACGTAGAAGTGCAGGTACCAATTGACCTCGTCCGCGTTGCGGGTCTTGAAGTTGAGCTCGATCAGGTCCCACGCGGGGATGCCGTTGGCGGCGGCGATGGAAACGAAGCTGTCCCCATCCTTCACCTTATACGGTTTCGTGTTCGGCGGAACGTAACTTTTGGCAACCTTCGTGGCAGGCTCGCGCTCGATCGGCATGGATTTGTCTCCTCATCAGTTCAATGGGCCGAAGACCGGGAAACGGATTCGGACTTACACCTTCGGGAATCACCGACGGCATGGGCGAAATGTGCGCGCCTGCTGTGGCCGCGATACATGGTCTGCAGCATTTCCGGGACCCTGCCCTGCCGGGAGCGGAGCGTGTGTTTCGAAATTTCGCTGCGAGCAAATTCCGGCGCCTCAACTTGAGGCAACTGGACCGCGAAACGCGGCCCGTCAGGAGCGCAAGCGGCGTGTAAGCGCTAATCTGAACGCGGGGCCCGTTGACTTCAAGGCCAATGCGGGACGTGCCGGATCGGATAGTCCTCCGGCGTCGGCCGCAGAGCACGGCTGATCGAAGCGCAATACCGCTCGGTCTCTTGCCACGACATGAGTGATGACCGCGCAACTATGAGGCTCGTGACAACGGCGCGCGCGCCACCGAGAGCATGCTCACCAGGAATCCGAGCGAGCATGCGATTGCCCTCGCGTGATCCATCGAGACGGCACAATTGGAGCATGCGCGGCTACCGATCGCCGTGTCAAGGAGCGTCCCGAAACAGCCCTCGACCTGATTGATTCGACAATTGCCCGCACCGCAGCCATGGTGCAATTTCAGGCGGTTCGCCGAATCGGTTCCGAACGCCCATTACTACACCCCGCCGCCAATGCCGAAACGAGTATTCATGGCGGCACTGCTGATCACCGCGACCTCCGCCGTACTCGCCGCGCAGATTCCCGCACCACTGCGTCCAACGTCCGACCACATCGCCCGGCGCGCCGACTCCATCGCGGGTGCCGGCGACTCCAGCCGCGCGCTCGCCTTCCTGGACTCGGCGCTGCGCGCGCACCCGAAGAATGCCGCCGCCTGGCATCAGTTCGGAATGCTGCACTGGGCCATGGCCGCCTCAGGTCGCCGCGGCGGATACATCGGCGACACGCGCGTGCTCAGCCTTCTGCGCGGCGCCGACAGCGCACTTCGTTTGGCCACCAAACATGCGCCCGACAGCGCACAGTACTGGGTGACGTTGGGACGGTTCAACCTGCAGTCGGATGTCGCCTCGATGCACTTTGCCGCATCACGGCAGATGGAAAATGCGTACAAGGCGGCCACGCGCATCAGGGATTCGCTGTTCATGGCGATGGGCGCCGACGAGATCGGCAACGCCATCTGGCGCCGCTATGAAACGACGGTCAATCTCGCCATGCCGGTCAATGGTGGACATGTTCAACTGCAGACCAACGCGCGGTGGCGTCGCGGCCTTGCGAAGGATTTTCTTGAGACGTTTGCGAAGAAGATCGAACCACCAACAGGTACCGCCGACTACACCGCAGCGCTGGCGCGTTTTCGCGAGGCCGAAGCGACCGGGCCGACCAATTTGCGCTACAGTCGACACCTGTTCATGGCGCTGGCCGAACGTGCGCGATGGGCGGAACTGCTGACAACCGCGAATGCGCGTGCCGTTCGATCCCCGTTCGACGCACAAGCCCGCTTTGCCGCGGGCCTGGCGTTGCATCGGCTGGGGCGTGACGCACAGGCGAAAGCCCTGTTCGACTCGGCAATGTCCATGATGGATCCGGTCGACCGGGCGAGTTTGTTTCGTCTGACACGCGTGGTGCCACCAGCGGCCAACGTGTTGACCGGCAAGGCCGCCGGTGACTCGGCGTCAATGGCGATGCTAAGCCTCACGCAGGGCGAGGTGCTGAGCCGGTTGTACTGGCTGCTGAGCGACCCGCTCATGGCGACCACGGAGAATGAACATCAGCTGGAGTTCATCTCGCGCGTGGTGTACGCGGACATGCGCTGGTCGAACGACGATCTCGGGTTGCGTGGTGCCGATACGGATCGCGGTGACATTTTCGTGCGCTACGGACCGCCTGACATGGAGATGACGATAGCTGGCAAGGCCAGCGTGCAGCAGGCAGTGAACTCCAATTTCGTTTCCCAGCCGGTCATGTCCAGCCATGAAGAGGGCGGCGCGACGATTATCTGGCAGTACCGTTCGGGCGACGTGTTCTTCTTCGACATGGCGGCTGGCTTCGCCACTGCGCGACTGCCGTTGCCCGATCAGCAGTATGTGGCCGACTTCAAGAGTGTCAAGCCGGTGTCGTGGGACAATCTCGGGTTGGTGAGCCGGGTGGACAGCATGGATGTCCGACTCACGCGTTTCCGTGCGATTGGCGACTCGGCTGACGTTGTCGTGGCCGCCAATGTGTCGTTGGAGTCGCTGCTGCGTGACGTGGAAATCGTGGACCCCGAGGTGTCGATCGACTTCCGCGTGTACGACGCGTTGGCGCGCACGCATGGCGCCGAGTCGACTCGTGCATCGCTGCATGCCGATTCTGTAACAAAGACGGCAACGCGCGCGTGGGTGCGACGCATCGGTAAAGGAATCAACATCGTGCGCGTGGAGGCGATGCAGCGCGACGCTGGTCGGGCCACGCGCGCAACCATGCGGGTGGAACCAGACGCGTCAACGGGATTCGGTGTCAGTGACGTATTGCTGACCAACGCCCGCGCACAGGAGCCACCGGCCAACGTCACCAGTTGGCGCATGCTTGGCGTCGAACCGTCCAACGGCGTATTCCGGTCGGGAGCCAGGATCGGCCTGGCCTGGGAAATCTACGAGCTCACCGATCAGGCGCAGTCGAATGCGTATCGCGTGTCCATCACGGTGGAGCGTGTCAAGCGCATTGGTGCCGCGGCGCTGGCCATGCGCGTGCTGGACGGACTCGGAGCGGTGCTCCGACAGGGCGAAAGCAGTTCGGATCGATTGGTGCTGTCGTTTGGCCGCAAGGTCGCAGCGCGCGCAACGCAGGTGGAATACATCGCGCTCGACTGGATGGGCGAGTCGCGCGGTGATTATCGGCTGCGCATCGAGGTGACAGATCTCAATGGGCAGAAGAAGAGTTCGCGTGAAACGACGTTGACCATTCGTTAGTGTAGTGTTTCCTATTGTTTCCTACACCTTTTACATCTGGCGATGCTGTTGGAGGGGTGAGGAGTGGTGAGCCTTGGTTGTGCGGAGCGTAATTCACCAAAAAGAACTTTCGGCTTTTCGGGATTTCGTGTGGGTAGAAACCGCGCATTTTGAAGGGTGTTCCTGCCAGTTTTGAGCGGCGAAATGAACCACCTGAACCACGGAGCACACAGAGCGCACGGAGTCCCCCGGAACTGGAAAGCGTTCGCCCATACGAA
>JANOKE010000160.1:0-1781 GCA_031419135.1 Gemmatimonadaceae bacterium | reverse complement strand
CCGTGTTCCTTGGGCTGGATTGGATAATCGGACGGGCTGGTACCCAGCACCTGCAGCGACTGCACCCCCATCTCAAAACCGCCGGGCGCCCGCGCGTCGGCCCGGATTTCGCCGGTCAGTGACAGCGAGGTTTCCTGCGTGAGCGTGTTGAACGCCTCCCATGAGGATTCGGGCACCTCCGATTTGACCAGCACCGCCTGCAGGATACCCGTCCCGTCTCGAGCCACGACGAACGCGACCTTGCCCTTCGCGCGAAGATGCGTCACCCAGGCGCGCACGGTGACAACCATTCCGACGTGCGTTCCGAGGTCGGCAATACGGACAGACGAAGTATTCATGACGGGCGTGGGGCGGGAGACGGTATCGAGAGTTGGCAAGCTACGGATGCCGGAAGGGGACTTCAACTGTCAACCCACCCGGAACAGCTCCAACGCCCGGGAATAGTCGGCGCTGAGCGTTTGGCGCAGGGCCGCATGCTCCGGTGCGGTGAGTTCGGGATCTGCCTGCAGCAAACGTTCGGCAATGGACCGCGCCCGTTCGTTGAGCGCCTCATCGCGCAGCAGATCGGCGACGCGAAATTCCGGGAGGCCGTGCTGTCGCGCGCCAAACAAATCGCCCATGCCACGTTGCATGAGGTCGGCTTTGGCGATGGCAAAACCGTCCTCGGTGGCAGTGAAGGTGGCGAGACGCTCTGCCGCATCGCCGCCCACATCACCCAGCAGCACGCAATATGCCTGCTCGGCGCCACGTCCAACGCGACCGCGCAGCTGATGCAACTGCGACAACCCGAAGCGCTCCGGGTGTTCGATGATCATCACGGTCGCGTTGGCCACGTCGATACCCACTTCAATGACGGTGGTTGCCACGAGCACATCGATGGCGCCGTCACGGAAGCGCCGCATGATGTCGTCGCGCGCATCGCCCGGAAGACGACCATGCAGCAACGCCACACGCCGGTGTGCGAACGGACCACGGGCCAACTCCTCGAACATGACGGTGGCCGCTTTGAGATCGATCTTTTCGGACGCTTCAATCAGCGGATAGACGATGTACGCCTGGCGTCCGGCATCGAGTTGATGGTTGACGAAGTCCATAACCTTGACGCGCGACGACTCGGCGCGGTGCACCGTCGTGATGGGCTGCCGCCCCGGCGGGCGCTCATCCAGAATGCTCACGTCGAGGTCACCGTACAGCGTGAGCGCCAGCGAACGGGGAATGGGCGTGGCGCTCATGAGCAACACGTCGGGCGTCTCCCCTTTTTCGCCAAGCGCCGCGCGCTGCTCCACGCCAAAGCGATGCTGTTCATCGATCACGGCGAGTCCGAGGTCGCCAAATACCACCCCCTGCTGCATGAGCGCGTGCGTACCAATGGCGAGGACCGGCTCGTGCGACGACAATCGGGTCAGAGCCACGCGGCGTTCTTTCGCGCCAAGGCGGCCGGTGAGCAGCACCGGCACAATTCCCAATGGCGCCAGCAGCGTACCGCAGGTACTGGCGTGCTGCTCGGCCAGCAATTCGGTGGGCGCCATCAGTGCAACTTGCTTGTCATTCTCCATCACCAGCAGTGCGGCAAACAACGCCACGACGGTTTTGCCACTGCCCACGTCGCCCTGCAGCAGTCGATGCATGCGTCGTGGGCTTCCCATGTCGGAGACGATCTCGCGAATGGCGCGTACCTGGGCGCCGGTAAGCGTGTACGGCAAGGCGAGGCGCAGTTGCGTCGTGAGTTCACGCTTGTTGACAAACGCGGTGCCGGGCCGCGCGCTCCGCGCCAACTGATT
>JANOKE010000159.1:0-5083 GCA_031419135.1 Gemmatimonadaceae bacterium | reverse complement strand
GGCAGCCTCGCCGCAGCGCGGGTAACGCGCGACCTCAACGACGTGACCCTGACCGGGTCGGTTTCGCGTTTGCGCAGTGGTCGCACCCAGGCCAGCGCACTGGATGCACTGTCGATCGGCGCCACGCGACGATTTGGTGATGGCCTGAAGCTGCGGGCCGAAGTGGCTGGTCGTCGCTTCACCGGCGGCACGGGACTCGGTGCCTCGGGCGAAGTGATTCGCCGCGATGGACACGGCGAGTGGCGCGTGCGCGCCGTACGTGCGCCGGGCGGTGCCGATGCGTTCGCCCTGGCCCAGACCGACATCACGGCGACCGGATCACAACGCGTGGGCGCGACGCGCCTCGGGACACTTGCGTGGTACGCCGACGACGCCGGCCTGCGTGGTCGCTTTCAACGTTCGCGCGGCCTGAGCGTTCTGCCCCAATGGCAAGTGGGTGCGCACGGCAGTGTTGGCGGCGAACTGCGACTCACCGAGTCCAGTGGCGGCGATACGTTATCGGCCTACGGCAACGCCGCGCGCGGGGCCAGCGTGTTTGCCGGTGGGCAGGCGGGTCCGCTCAATCTGTCCACATCGGTCAACCTGAATCGCAACCTGCGCGATGCGTCGCTCGCCGCCGGTGTTCCGTTCCGCTCGAGGGAAACGCAGGTGGTCTGGACGACACAGGCAGCCCTGCCGACGCGCATTGGCGTGATCGACGCTTTCTCGGGATTGCAACGCGCCTATGGTGAGCAAGTGTTTTTCAGTGGACAGCATGAGTTGCAACTGCGCATGGACAACGTGTCACTGCCGCGTTTGAGCGATCGCGTTCGCGGCGGCGCGTCTATCGGCCGTATCGCGGCCCTCGACGGCAGCAGCCGATTTGTAACCACGCGTCTCAGCCTGTCCGCCATCCTGCCATTCGATGCCGTTGTTCGACTGGATCGCGAACGCAACCCGCTGTTTACACGCGGCACGGGTCGTGGCGGGTGGACCACTGTGCTCCGATTCGAACGGAGTTTCGGCGCGCCGTCGTTCCTGACCCACGTGCGTACGGGCGGCGTGGTGTTCGAAGACGCCAACGACAATGGTCGACGTGACGCGGGCGAGCGCGGGATCGCTGGCGTCGTGGTGCGCGGGGCCGGCGAGGTGGCCGTCACCGATCGCGGTGGCGTGTATCGATTCGCGCGCCGACAGACCGGTGCTGCGCAATTGGACGAACGATCCCTGCCGTTGGGCCTGATGGTGGGCCCTCACCAGGAGGCGCCGGTGACCGGAATACACGGTCACTCGTTGCGTGACATCGCCGTGCAGCCGGTTGGCGTTATCGAGATTCAATTGACGCTGAGCGACGAACCGTACGTCGCCGGCACACCACCGTCGTTGACACCCGTGGCGGTGATGGCCACCGATCGCGACGGCCGACGGTTTCTCGCTCGCAGCGAAGCGAAGGGCCTGGTGGTCTTCGACGCATTGCCGCCCGGCGAGTATCGTCTCGACGTGGACGCCTCGGGCACCAGCGAGCCATTGACGCCGCGCACCGATTTGCCGACGTTCGTGGTGGGAGCCATGCGCGCGCCCCGCCGCTTCACGGTGCAACTCGGTCCGCGTCGGCTTCGCATGTTTCGCGCACCCGCCGCGACCGACACCGTATCGGCGGTGCCGCCGCGCGGGAAAAGCGTGCCGAAGGCAGGGTCACCGGCTGTCAAAGCCAACCCACTCCCCCGAAAACCCACGCCCAAGGCGTCGCGATGAGTCAACGTCTCCGCACGCTCGCCAACGGTGTGGTTATCTTCATCGTGACAAGTATCAGTGCCGCCTGCAACGACACGCTGGTGGGCAATACCGTCGGCGAACGTTATCGGTACAGCTCCGAACAGCGTACGCCGTTTGTCGCGCTGGTTTCGGGTGTGCTCACCGTGACGCAGAAAACAGGCGAGCGTTTTGACGGAACGCTTGATGTGTTACAAACAAACCCGAACGGTCAGGTGGAGCGTCGCGCCGGAATCGTGCGCGGACGCGTGACTGCGGGCACGATGGACTTCGATGTGATGCTCGAGGGCGACGTGTATCGACATGTCGGCCGGTCGCAGGGCGACACGGTTGCCGGTAACTGGCTGGATGTGAGTGCAGTTGGAAACGTGGCCACGGGAACATTTCGCCTCGAGCGCACACCGTGAGCACGCGCTGCCGACCAGCCTTCGCGTTCAGTGGCGTGGCGCTGGCCCTCTGCGTGGCGTCTACATCGGCCGTGGCGCAGGCAAGTTGCGGCGTGCGGGCGCTCGGCGCCGGTCAGACGCTCAGTTGCACCGCCACAACATCGGCGTCGATGACGGTGGTTCCCGTCGCCCAACTCGTGCTGACGTCTGCGTCAACCAATATCGCCGGCGCAGCAGGCGGTGTGACTGTGGCCAGCTACGATGCGGGCCTCACGACCGGCATTGTGGTGCTCGGACCGGCGTTTACGGTGAGCAGCAACAAGGGCGTGAACGTGACGCTGGTCAACGCCCGCACGTTCACCAGTCCGGCCTTCAAGAGCGCCGACGACGTGGACATTTCAATCGCTGCGGGCGCCGGCACCTGCGGCAGCACCTGGACGACGCTCAGCAGGCTGCCCGTGCCCTCGCAACAAGCCAATCCCCTGTCGCTGATGAATTCGGCAACCGGTGCGGGCGGTGTGACCAATCAGCTCTGTTTCCGCGTGCGTTGGAGTTGGACCGTTGACGGACCCGGTAACTACACGTTGCCGCTGACCATTTCAGTGACGGCACCGTAGCCACTCTGTAGGGAGTGGTTCCTTCCAGCGTTCTCAGCTTCGGCACAACCGTTGCCGACACTCGTCTCCATGAACGCGAGACGAGCCTGCTGCATTTGCTCAAACCATCGATGGATTGCAGGGGCCCGCCGCATCCTGTCGGGTGCGGTGGTGCTGTGCCTTGTGCCAGGCACCGTCACATTGCTGCATGCGCAGGCCAACGGCAGTCCCCTGGCGGCTCCTCTCATGCACGAGCTGCGCACCACGGTTCCTGCGCTCTCGCGAGCCACGCTGAATACACCACGGCTCCAGAACGACGGCGCTTGGTTGAGCTCGATTGACGCTGTCACAAATGTGGCGATGGATGTGCTGCTCTTGCCACCGGATCCCGCCGACCTGAGCGCCGGGGATGTGCAGATCATGGACGTTGACGGCGTACTTCGACGCTGGTTGGACCAACCAATTCTTGTCGCGCGGGCGCTGACGCCTGGGCGCCACACTGTGGCAATGCGTTGGGAGTGCGCAACACTCTCTGATCTCGATCGCGCGCGGGTAGCGGCCGGCATGCGGACCGTCACCCGGCGGACTCCTTCCGGGTTCGGCGTCGCCCAGGCGCGATAGGCACTGGGTACTCGGGTTTCGAGGAGACAACGCGGCCGAGCTATCCAGGGAGTCCGGCCCCATTCGTAATGAACTCCAGTGGGTGGCCGTCCATGGTATCCGGGATCGGCACGTCGAGCAGCGTCAGGAATGTCGGCGCGAGATCGCGAACGTCGATCGTGCGCGACCCGGCGTCAGTTGGAATGTTCGGGCCGACGGCAGCTACAAAACCGGTGGGTCGGTGAAAGCTCGATCGATGGTAGTGCTGTGGGTCCTGCACCAGTCTGGCGTTGGGGTGCACGACTTCATCCATGAAATGTGGTGCCCACTCCCATTCAACAAATAAATCGGGGAGCGTGTGGTCGATGCCGCATCCGAAGGTTGTGGTGGTGCGCACCACATTGCTCACCGCGCCCCGTCCGGTTTTCGGATCAATGAGCTGCCGCAAATCTGCCTCGATGCGGTCCAGCAGTTCGTCGTATGCGGTCCCCGGCTCCACGATCCCCTGCGGCTCGCGCCCCTTCACGTTCAGGCGAATTTGTCCGTTGTAGAGTGCGGGAATGCCAAAGGCCCGTGTGCGACTCCAATCGGTGCCCGTCGCAAGATCGCTGGCGATGAGCCGCTCCTGCAGTCGCACGGGAAAATACTGGCTCACCCATTTGCGCCACGTCTCCGGGATGGCTCGGCGAAGCACCGTCAGCGGGTGAAACGTGCCGGTAGCCAGCAATTGCCCGGTGCGCGTCGGCGCTTGATAGTGGAGCTGCCGCAGGAATGCATCCACCAACCCAGTGGTGGGAAACATGCCGGCCAAGCCGTACGCCGAGACGATGAACACGTTGCAGTCGGGTGGCAACTGGGCCAGCGTACGCCCCAACTCGCCATCGATGGCTTGATACAAGTCGCGCAGTCCGTTGGATAGCCGGTTCGGCGCGCTGAACTCCGGTTGGTATGACCACAATCGATGGCCGATTGTGTGCGCTTCGAAAAACGCGGCGACAATCACGTCGAAGTCGTCGCGACCAATGATGTCGCGACAGACGCGCCCTTTAGTGGCGATGCGAGCCAACGCACGTTCGTAGTCGGCGTAGTCGCCGTCGGCCGTACCATGCTGCGCGAAGGTCTCGAACTTCTCTCCCGCTCCGAATTTTGCCAGAATTTCCGGCAGCACGTGCGGTGGCGATGAGCGCGTTGGCTCCCACAGACGCTCGGATTCATGGGCGGCCCAATTCGTCAGCTGGATTCCGGGCACGCCAGGTATCACATCAAACTCCGGCGGGTCGATCAAGGCGGCCTTTTTCAGTCCGTTGCGCAAGTATTGCCAGAAGGGTGGTGCGTCTCTGGCGACTGCAGGTTTGGACGGCTCCACCGTGTAGGTACCCGGGACCAGTTGCCGCACGCTGTAGAAGCCATGCTTGTGTTTTGCCACACCACTGAGCAACGAAATCCAACTCCCCGTTTCATTCACCAGATCGGCGCCGTCCTCCAACACGACGCTGGCTCGGAAACGGCTGCCACCCAACAACTCCGCGATACCGGCCTCTCCTCCCTCCAATCCAACTCCGCCTGGAAATTTCTCCTCAATCTAAAATCCCGCGACTCCGGACACTCCAAGTCCCCAGACCGTTGGTTCCCCGATCCCAGCCGCGTCCCGACTGATGCCTTTTGGCACCAATTCCGCGGCGAAATGGTCGCCCGTTTGGAGTCCCTCGGCTGGCTCGTCACTGTCTCCGACACGGTTGGCCACCGCGT
>JANOKE010000158.1:0-1616 GCA_031419135.1 Gemmatimonadaceae bacterium | reverse complement strand
GCCGCGCCCGTGATGCGGCGCCACAACACGTACCGCACCGCGTCGGACTCACCTGCACCGTCATCAGCGGCCTTGGGCCACGTGACGGTCACAACCTTTGTGGTCGCGTTCCAACTCGCGGAGCCCGCGGCTGGCGCAATCGGCGGACGACCGCAGGCCCGTGACTGTCGCGCGACTGCCGTGTTGGGCATGGGAACCGTATACCGCACGACATTGCGCGAACTGCCGGTTGGTGACGTGGCCTCGTACGTCACTTCGACACCGCGAACCTGGTCGATGCGCGTGGTGACTGCCGTGCCTGTATCGGGCGTGACGCCGCGGGCGGCGACCGTCTTGGCGAGCGGCAACCAACTGCGCGGAAGCGTATCGAGATCGGTCAGGCTGGAGTTGTAGCGCGACGGGTCGTACCAGTACCGAAAAAACGGCGTGGTTTGCGACTTTTTCAGTCCCGTTGCAATGATCTCCGGTGCACCCGCATTGACTTGCCGCAACAACATATAGTCGGCGCTGCTCGCCGACGACGTATCACGCACAAACCGGAAAATGATCGTTTCCGCGTCGCCGGTGGTGCCAGCGATCGACGAGTAGTCCGCCAACGGGTACGTGAACGACGTGCCGGGCAGCGTGATAGCGCTGCCCAGCGACATGGCCTGCACTTCGGCACTGGTGGCGTTCTCATCGACGTAGACGGCGCCGGTGAATCGGACAGAATCCCTGTCGTTGGTGGTCAGGTCGGCGTTGAATGCAAATACGCTGTCACCCGCGTACACGACGATGGGCTGATCTTCGGTGACATTGGTGCCCGCGGTGCGCAGCTCCTGCCGCATGATGTCGCGTCCAAACCGTCCGTTCTGAATTTGCGCCGACTTCGTGGCCAGTTTTCGAAATCCTTTGCTCTGGGCCAACAGGAATCCAAAGGCGGCGCTCATGATCACGCCGAATACCACCATGGCAACCATGATTTCGGCCAGCGTGAAGCCTCGGCGCGTTCGCGGGTATTGTGTCGATGAATTCATGGGGCGGCGATGGATATGCTACGGGTGATTGGCGTGGGCATGAGCGTTGTCTGCACCGCGGAGACATTCACGGTGATCAGGGTGATGTTCTTGCCCTGCGTGGTGTCCACGGCCACCGACGTGGCGCTGATCAAACCATTGGCCGTGCCGTTGTACTTCGCGGCCGTCAGATTCGACAGCGTGGCGTAGCTCGGCCAGCCGCGAGCGCGACCGATCTGCATGTCGGCCACGGATTGGGCGCGATTGCGGATGTCTGAATCGCGCACGGAGCGGGACAACTTGGTGGTGTTCATCCCCATCACGAGCACGACGCCTGCCAGGATCACCAACGCGATCATCACCTCGATCATGGTAAACCCGCCGCGCCATGCCACTCGTTGCGTTCGGTTGATCATTGCGCATGTCTCCAGGTGCTTCCGGTCCAGGCGTACCACTCCGGGCGCGCCGTGGCGCGCGCGATCACGAGCGCGCGGACCTCCTTGCTGCCCGCGCCCGCCATTGACTGTGGAGTGGTGAGATAAAACGTCACCGCGCGATCCACGCTGCCGTTGCGCTGCAACACCAGCATCGGCTTTCCTCCACTCATGAGCGTGACGGGAA
>JANOKE010000157.1:0-5157 GCA_031419135.1 Gemmatimonadaceae bacterium | reverse complement strand
CGGTCGGTGATCCCACAACAATCGAGTGGAGTCGCTCCAACCTCGACTCCCGTCACCAGATCACCTACAATCTTGGCTACAACGCATTCGACCTGATCCGCATCAACTGGTTCGGCACCGTGCGCTCGGGAACGCCGTATACACCGACCGTGGCTGGCGACGTGAACGGCGATGGGTTCAGCAATGACCGCGCGTTCGTGTTCAACCCCGCGGCAGCCACCGACCAAGCGGTGGCGGCCGGCATGCGAACCTTGCTCGCTGGCGGGTCGCGCGGTGCGCGCCAGTGTCTCGAGTCGCAGTTGGGGCGTCTGGCCGGCCGCAACAGTTGTCAGGGTCCATGGACCTCAATCACGAATCTCAGCATTTCCCTCAATCCACTCAAGGTGCGCATGCCGCAGCGCGCCACGCTGTCGTTCAACATTTCAAACCCGCTGGGTGCAGCCGACCTCATGCTGCATGGCGAAAACCGGCTCAAGGGCTGGGGACAGACCGTGTTCGCCGATCCGTCGTTGCTGTACGTACGGGGGTTTGATCCTGTAGCCGGTCGCTACAGGTACGAGGTGAATCAACGGTTCGGCAACACCAACCCCGCGTTCAATACGTTCCGGGTACCGGTCACGCTCACCATGATGCTGCGCTACGACATCGCCCCAACACGCGAGCGACAGGTGCTCACGCAATCACTCGACCGCGGTCGTCGCACCAGTGGAAACAAGGCCGTCGAAGCGATGGTCAAGGCGCAGTTCAGCAGCGCCGGGATTCCCAATCCCTTGGCCACCATCCTGCGCGATCAGGACACACTCAAGCTGTCCTCTACGCAAGCCGATTCATTGGCATCACTGAATCGTCGCTTTGTCGTGCGCATCGATTCCATCTGGGCACCGGTGGCCAAGCGTCTGGCCGCCCTACCCGATCAGTACAGCCACGACGATGCGTATGCACAGTACAGAAGCGCGCGCGAAGCGTCGATCGATTTGCTCATCAGCGTCGCACCCACTGTGAAGGCATTGCTCACCAGAGAACAGCGGCGCAAGTTGCCCAGCTTTGTCGCCAGCGCGCTCGACAAGCGCTTCCTCTCGAACATTCGATCCGGTACTGCGGGCAGCGGCGGCGCGTCAATTCCCAGCGGCATGGGCGGCGGCATGGTGTTTACCGGCAGCGGAATCCGGTAGTGCGACACACGACATACGCTGCCCCCGGCGAATTTCCACGGCATTCCACTCTTTTCGGTTCATACATGCGTTTGTTTCGCTCGGCACTTCTCGTCGCTTGCGCTTCGCCACTGACGGTACAAGCGCAAGACCGACCACCGGTTCGCCAACTCGGACCGGTACAGTCACAAAGCACCGACTCGCTCGGCATCATGACCAACGTGCGGGCGTTGCCCGGCGGCCGACTGCTGATCAACGACGTGAGCAGCCGTCGCGTGCTGTTGGTGGACAGCAGCTTTGCCGTGCTGTCCACCGTTGCGGATTCCACCAGCAGCACCGCCAACGCGTACGGCCCCAACAGCGGCAGCCTGATCGCGTTTCGCGGCGACTCCACGCTGTTCGTCGATGCGGCGTCGCTGTCCATGCTGGTAATCGATCCGTTGGGCAAGATCGCTCGGGTCATGTCGGTGCCGCGTACGCAGGACGCCAACATGCTGGTCGCGGGGGGTCTGGGAGCTGGAGCCTTCTACAGCGAGAATCACCTCGTGTATCGCGCCGCCCCCCGTTTTCAGATGCGCATGGGGACAGGGGGCACACCCTCCATGCCGTCAGTGTCCGATACCATGGCCATCGTACGCGTGCATCTCACCACGCGCATCATGGATACGGTGGGCTTCGTCAAGATTCCAAAGGTGAACACCAGTTTCGCCAACATCGATGGGAAGTTCAGCGTGGCCATCGAAACAAATCCGCTGCCCATCATCGACGAGTGGGCCGTGACGTCGACCGGGCAAATTGCCATAGTCCGTGGCAAGGACTATCACGTGGATTGGATGACGCCCGACGGTGTACACCGATCGACCGCCAAGATGCCGTTCGACTGGAAGCGCATGAGTGACGACGACAAGGTGACGTTTCTTGATTCCGTCAAAGTACAGCGCGAACGATTCGCCGCCGCGAACCCGGGACAGGCCAGCCAGTTGGCACAGGCGTTCAGCGCCATATTCGGCGGAGGTGCCGCCGCTGCGGCGCCAATGATGATGGGTATGGCCGGTGGTGGCGGGCCTGGCGCTGGCGGTGGTCGAGGCGGTGGCATTCCTCAAGTCTCCATTCAGATCACCTCGGTATTGCCCAGCGAACTGCCCGATTATCAGCCGCCGTTTTTCGCCACATCCACCAAGCCTGATGCCGATGGCAATGTGTGGGTTCACACCATCAACACCAAGATGATCGCCGGTGGCGCCGTATACGACGTGATCAACGGCAATGGCGATGTCATCGATCGCGTGCAAATCCCGGTGGGTCGTACCATCGCCGGCTTCGGCGCTGGTGGCGTGGTTATCCTTGCACGCATCGAGGGCACGGTCACCCGATTCGAGCGCGCGCGCGTCAAATAGCGCGAGGCGACATGCCCACTCTCTGGCCGTCTCCTGCGCTTTCCGATTGGGATCACGCATTCGCTCGTTACGACGCGACGATCGCTCGACAGGGTGTCACTCGCCTTTCCGATCTCGATCGCTGGTATCATCACGAACTCCCACCCGCGATCGCCTCCCGTGCATTGCCGCACATCACGTATGACGAACTGGTGCGGCTCACCGAGTGGAAAATGGCGCGTGGCGTCTGGCGCGCGCCGAATCTGGTGCTGGTGCGTGGGAACGCGACGGCCAAGGTCGTCGAGGTCAGCGCGTCGGCGTTCGCGCTCACGGGGCACCCCACCAAACCCATTGCGATGGTCGCTACGCTGGCTGGCGTTGGTCCCGCTACCGCGTCGGCTGTTGCCGCGGCGCACCGGCCAACGCTCTATCCGTTTTTCGACGAACTCGTGGCCGCGCAAATTCCGCTGCTGGGCAACGTGGAATGGACGATGGCGTTTTATGCGAAGTACGCGACGGCCCTCCGCGAGCGGGCGTTGCAACTCGCGAATGGCTGGACACCGGCAATGGTGGAATGCGCACTCTGGGCGCATGTTGGAGGCAAGGCGGGCGCGAAGGCAGTCACTTGATAGCGATGGAATGGAGGCGGTATGCACGCTGATGTTCGCAGTCTTGTGTCGGTGTTCTTGCTGGCGACGTGTGTCGTGACGGTGTCAGCGCAACCGGTGCGGCAAATTCCACTCAAGCCAGCGAACGCCACGCTCAACGCCGAATTCGTGGGAATCACGTCGGTGCGCGAAGTGGCCGACGGTCGCGTGATTGTCACCGATGGCCGCGATCAGCAGTTGTACGTAGCGGATTTTCGGGCAAACAATGCGGTGATACTCGGACGTAAGGGAAGGGGACCTCGAGAGTGGCTCAACGTTGGCTTTGTGCACGGATTGCCTGGCGACTCGTCGATCATGGGTGACTTTGGCAATGGCCGATTGGTGCTGTTCGAGGGGGCTGGAATCGTCGGACTGCTTCCGCCAGATCAACCCGCGACTCGGGCGTTGTTGTATGCGATGTCTGGTGCGGATCGGTTCGGGCATGTGCTCAGTCGGAAAAACCATCCCGCCGACGCGTCCAAACTGGAGTTCACTCGCGCGGATTCGAGTGCGCTGGTACTGGTTGCCCTGTCGACGGGCCGCCTCGACACCGTCACGCAACTGCGGCAGCGACCACGTCGCGTCGAGTTGCTGCGCGGATCGGACGGCAAGACCCATGGCCGACAGGTCTCACCCAGCGAGCCCAATGCGCAGGAGGAGATTGCGCACCTGTTCGGTGACGGATGGATCTCCGTGGTACGTCTCGAGCCGCTGCGTGTCGACTGGCGCTCTCCGGATGGCCGATGGACGCGCGGCCCCCCGTTTCCGTTGCGACCGCTACCGGTGGATGCGCGCGAACGAAAGGCGATCGAAACGCGAAGAGCGCAGTCTCGCGACGAGTATCGAAAGCTGGGGATGCCCGAACAACGATACCCGTCACTGCCCACGTCGATTCCGGTGATGGCGGTTTCGATCGTCTTGCGAGAGACACCGGACGGCCGACTGCTCATTCGGCGCAGCACGAGCGACGCCAACCCGGCAGTTCGCTATCTCGTTATCAATCGCGTCGGCAATATCGACGGAGAAATCGCGGTTGGCGCGCGCGATGACATCATCGGGTTTGGCCCGCGCTCCGTCTACATCGCCTTTATGGACGACGACGACACTCAGCGCCTCCGCCGCCATCCCTGGCCATAAACCCCACGAGCCGACGCCAGCGCACGCGCTACAGCGCGTCCCACAGGTCACATAATGCCGAACGGTGGAGTCGGCGATGCCAAAGGCTCGCGCCAGTTCCGATGAATTCAGCGGCTGTCCGTGAAGATGGGCAAGCATGGACCAGAATCGCCGCATGGTCGCGCCCGGTAGTCGAACCCCGAGCGCCGACAGATCGCGCTCGAGATACGTGCGCACGAAGTCACGTCGCCAGTCGATGCTGGCCTGTTCGGTTTTCGCCAGAAAGGACCGGGGGAATCCGCCACGCCGCCATCGCCGATCCAGATGCTGGCGACCGACCTGATCGAGCGACAGCGCAGGCAACTCATGAAAGGCAATACGCCCGGCCAGTGACTCACTGCCTTGCCGCAGCAGCGTCGGCGCGGCGCTGCCCAGCACCAGAAATCGCGCCGGCAGCGGTCGCCGATCAGCAAGTACGCGCAGCACCGGAAACAACTCCGGCCGCTGCTGAATCGCATCGAGCACCACCAGCCCTCGCATCGCGCCGAGGGTCAGCATGGGATCATCAAGCAGCGCGAGATCACGCGGATCCTCAAGATCGAGGAACGTGACGGCCTTGTCGGAGTTGCTGGCCAGTTCGCGCGCCAGCGTGGTCTTCCCCACCTACCGGATGACTGACCACAGCAGGTGTCGTCGGCCTTCTCATGTCCGATTTCCGGTTTCCCATCACCGTTATCGTAGTTTATCCGGTGTCCCGTATCGCGGTGCCTCTCGCGAACCGACTGAACGAATGAGTACGCAGTGGGCGCCAAAGTACTCGGCCGCCTTGCGGTTGGCCAGTCAGCGCGAGTCCGTCGGCTGCGCGAT
>JANOKE010000156.1:0-5802 GCA_031419135.1 Gemmatimonadaceae bacterium | reverse complement strand
CCTGCGGCCGCACGCTGGTTGGCACACTGGCGCCCACAACTCGAACGGCGCCGAGATGCGAGGGCGCGGCAGCCTTGGTGGACGCTCTTCCGCACGGAGGCGGCGCGACACGAAGCGCCGCGCGTGGTGTGGGCCGACATTTCAAAACGACTCCGACCCAGGGTGCTTGCACCCGGCGATCCTACCGTTCCCCTCAACAGCTGCTATGTGCTGCGCACCGCGTCACTCGACGACGCGTGGGCTCTCGACGCGCTGCTGAGTTCGACCCTTGCCGCCGCCTGGTTCGAGACGCTCGCCGAACCAGCACGCGGAGGATTCCGCCGATTCATGGGATGGACGGTCGCCACGCTGCCCGTCCCGGCCAATTGGTGTTCGGCGCGCCTTGCGCTGGCCGACCTCGGGCGTCGGCGCGCCCTTGGCGAGCCGATATCCGCCGACGAACAGGACATCGTCGTTGCCGACGCGTACGACATCCCGTCGCGTCATCTGGAGCCTCTCCTTCGGTGGTTCAATCCATGACGCAACCTCTCGCTGGCGAACCCCATCCCTATCATCAGGTGCCCTTGCCACTCGTGCGGGCCGCGATGGCGCGTGCCGTGCTTGATGACCGCGCGCAACAAGCTTCACCATCCTCGGCATCCGCGACCCTGGGTTCGCTGACATTGCTTCCGCATCAGGTGGATGCCGCGAGCCGCATACGGGCCATCCTGCAGGAACTTCGCGTTGCCTTGTTGGCCGACGACGTCGGGCTCGGCAAAACCTATGTGGCGCTCGCCATCGCGCGCGACTATCGGCACGTCTGCATCATTGCGCCGGCGGCGCTCATGCCCATGTGGAAGGTGGCGATCGCGCGTGCGCAATGCACACACGCCCAACTCCATTCCTTGCAGGGCTACTCGTGTAGCCCTCCGCCGCGCGATCCACCCCGCCCGGGCACACTCGTAATCATCGACGAAGCGCATCACCTCCGCACACCGTCCACTCGGCGCTATCGTGCCGTCGCCAACGTGGTAGCCGGTTGTGATCTGCTGCTGCTGTCCGCAACCCCGGTGCATAACGCCGCTGGTGATCTGCGCGCGCTGTTGGCGCTTGCGGTTGGCGCGCAGGCCGATCGCCTCAGTGATGGGCTGCTGGCTCGCGTGGTCGTGCGACGCACGCAGCAACTGGCACGACCGCGGATGGTTGAGCATCCTGCTGTGGCGGTGCCGCATGATCCCGCGCTGCTGGATGCCATCCTGTCGCTGCCCGCGCCACTCCCCGCGCACGACGGGGCAGTAGCAGGCGCGCTGATTCGCCTCGGTCTGCTTCGTGCCTGGTGTTCCAGCGACGCCGCGCTCACGCATGCACTCCGTCAACGACTCCTGCGTGGCGAAGCGTTGCGCCAGGCACTTCAGGCCGGCCGACATCCCACCACGATGGAATTGCGTAGTTGGCTGGTTGGGGAGCATGAGGTTCAGTTGGCATTTCCAGAGCTGCTCGCAGGGCACGCGCCGGCAACAGGTCCGTTGCTCAACGTGCTTGCGGTTCATCTCGACGCCGTGAACGCACTGTTGAGTGATCAGCAGCGCGCGGCGCGCGGTGACGTGGCACGCGTTGAGGCGCTGCGCACCATCATGCGATTACATCCCGACCTGCCCATCGTGGCCTTCTCGCAATTCGCGACCACCGTGCGCGCCATTGGACGGGCACTCTCGGATATCGCCGGCGTTGGCTCGCTCACCGGCCAGCGCGCCTGGATCGCCAGCGGATCGATTTCGCGGGGCGAGGCGTTGGCCTGTTTTGCACCCGTGGCGCAAGGTCGGCCCCCACCTCCCCCGCATCAGCGCATCCGATTGCTGTTGACAACCGATCTGCTGGCCGAGGGAGTGAACCTTCAGGACGCCGGCGTTGTGGTGCACCTCGATTTGCCGTGGACTGATGCGCTGCGTCAACAGCGCGTGGGTCGCTGCGTGCGCGTCGGCTCTCCACACCACGAAGTGATCGTTTATCGCATCGAACCACCCCCAGGAGCAGAAGCGGCGCTGCAACTCTACGCTCGTCTGGAACGCAAAGCGCAATTGGGCGCCAAATTGGTCGGTGCGTCCTGCGAGGCCGTCAACCAACGCGAACGCAGGCGCGGCGGCGAATACGCAACCGTCACGCGGCGTCGGAGCCCGGCCGACATCGCCACGGCCATGCGGGCACTGCTGGTGTCCTGGACAGTCGGTGCGGACTCCGCGGCCCACGTGCCGAGCGACGACAGGCCGTTGGTCTGTGCCATTCCCGGACGTCGCAAGGGTTTCGTGGCGGTCGTGTCGCCCATCAGCGGATCTTTCCATCTGGTGGGTGGGCGACACCAACGCGATCGTTCGGGTGGCGAGCGCCTGCGTTTGACCACGTCGCCCAGGCGGTTACTGTCATTGCTGCAGAGTGCTGCGTCCAATCCCGGGGGCGATGCGCGTATCACCGACTCGTGGTCACGCACGAATCGCGCGCTGCGTCGCTGGCTTGTTCGGCGGGCGCTCGCGATGAATCTGGGCGACAATGAGCTGTCTGCGTTGCCAGTGCACCAGCGGGTGCACACCGCGCTGTCACACGCAATGGCCCGGTCATCGCCCATGCAGCGCGTGGCCCTGCGTTGTGCGTATCAGCGGGCGTTTGAGATGCTCGCCGTGGCGCGGGGTATCGCGGCCGAGCGCGCACTGGCAGAGTGGTTGACGACCACAGATGACATGCCGTGGCACGCGTGGCTATCACATTGGCAATCCTGGCCCCCGCTGGCCAGCACCATCAACCACACGCTGCCTGACGCAGCAGGCGCGTCCAACACACATCGTGCCGCAGGACGTGTGATCGCCGTGGTGCTCTTCGAACGAACCGATCGTTGTGCGCCACCTGCTAGCTTAGGCGCATGTCTCGACTCGCTCTCCTCTTCGATCTCGATGGAACGCTGATCGACTCGATCCGGCTGCTTCTGGATTCCATGGAGGCCGCCTTCGCCAACCGTGTGCGGCGTCCTACACGGGCCCAGTGGACGGCCGGCATAGGAACGCCGCTGCGTACACAACTGGCCGAGTGGAGCGATGACGCGCGGGATATCGAAACGCTGGTTGACCAGTATCGGACGTATCAAGACCTGCATCTCGAGCGGATGACCTCGCTCTTTCCCGATGTCGCGGAAACGTTGACGTGGGCGCGCGAGGCTGGGCACGCAACCGCCATTGTCACCAGCAAGGGGCGAGGCATGACCGACCGCTCGCTGCGACATGTGGGCCTCGAGCGGGCGTTCGATACCATCGTGACCTTCGAGGAAACCGCTCGGCACAAACCCATGCCCGATCCTGTGTGGCTCGCGCTTGAACGGCTGGGCGCAGCGCGCGACCGCGCCCTCTTCGTGGGCGACTCGCCGCATGATATGGGTGCGGGGCTGGCTGCTGGCGTCCGCACGGTGGCGGCCGAGTGGGGGCCATTCTCCAGAGAGGAGCTGGCCGTTTCGAACCCCACGTACTGGATGACCCGTATGGGGGAATTGCCGGGCATTGTGACGGGGTTCGATCGCCCCGGCTGACCGAACGTTTCGGGTCTTCAAACCCTTTGGCCGCGGCCGTCATCCAATCCGTTGACACTAATCCGGGGCTCATGCTCGCGCAGCTCGTGACCGAACCACTCCTGCAACGATCCACAGCAGCCCACGCGGCACCGCCAACGGCATCGACGGATGTAGCGGCTGCCGCAACTGGTGACAGGCGTGCGTTCGAACGGGTGTACCACACGCACGTGGATCGCGTGTATGCGCTCTGCGCACGCATGCTCGGCGACCGGACACTGGCCGACGAGGTAACGCAGGACGTATTTGTGCGGGCGTGGGAGAAGCTGCCCGGTTTTCGGGGCGAGGCCGCGTTTTCAACCTGGCTGCACCGCGTGGCGGTGAATGTGGTGCTTTCGCGACGAAAGATGGCCGGACTGCACAACAGTCGAGCAACCGAAGACGAAGGGGCGCAGGATTTGGTCGCGAGTCGGCCCGCGCAAGTGGGTGATCGCCTCGATCTCGAGTCTGCAATCGCGGGACTGCCAAACGGCGCCAGACGCATTTTTGTGCTGCACGACGTGGAAGGCTTCACGCACGAAGAGATTGGCGAACAACTCGGTATCACACCGGGCGGCAGCAAGGCACAACTGCACCGGGCGCGCATGCTGTTGCGCGCCGCCCTGAGCCGCTGACCATCACACACTGAACAAACCACGGCAAACCGATGACCCAGCAAACGCCACAGCCTACGGGGCATGCCAGCGAGTGCGCACAGTTCGAGGAACGGCTCATGGCGTATCTCGAACACGACCTCAATGCGTTGGCGCACGACTGGATGCACCGACATCAGGCCTTGTGTGTGGCGTGCAGCAGCATGGTGTGCGAGGTCGAGGGGCTGGTGCGTTCTGCTGCCGCACTGCCCGCGCTGGCGCCAACACACGATTTGTGGACCGGAATCGCGTCACGACTGGACGCCTCGGTGGTGCCGCTCCACGGCGCCGTCTCGGCCGGATCACTGCCTTTGGATTTCGGTGAGCCATTGCCCGGCATGCGGTCGGCCGGGTCGTTCCCTTCCCGTCGCAGCGGGATGCGAATTCGTCACCTCGCCATCGCCGCGGCCGTCCTGGTGACGGTCTCGTCGTCCGTGACGTGGCAACTCGCCCGATGGCGCGTTGATGCGGCGCCGATCGCCGCATCCCGCGATGACAGCGCGGCCAACGCCGCGGCGATCGTACCGGTGGTGAACGCCGATGTGACCTATGAGCGCGAGATCGCAGCGCTGCGGGCAATTGTGACCGAGCGATTTGCCGAGCTCGACTCCACGACCGTTGCCGAGCTGCAGCGCAATCTCGCCATCATCGACGAGGCCATTGCCGACAGTCGCACCGCACTGGAGAAGGATCCCAACAGCCGTCTGCTCGCCGGCTCGCTCGATCGCGCATTGGCCACCAAGCTCGCGCTGATGCGTCGAGTGGCACTCCTGTGAACACCATGCGGGTGGTCCTCTCCAGCGCGCTGTGTGTCACGCTCGTGGGGATTTCCGTTCATGCGCAATCGTCATCGCGCACCGGTGACACCGTTGATACGTTGTTCAATGTGGCGCGCAACGGCGTGATCGACATCACGCTGCGTTCGGGCACACTGGTGGTACGCGGCAGCGAGCGCAGCACCGCCGAGTTGCGGGCCAACGGGTCTGATTATCGGTTGCGTTCGTCGGGGGTGAGCGTGACGCTGGCGGTGGCCGAGTCGTTCAACCGATTCCCTGGCGCCCGCTCGTTGTCGCGCCGGTCCGACGAACCGGATATCGCGCTCCTGGTGCCACGCGGTGTCCGATTGGTCATCAATGGGACATCAACAGATGTCCACGTGTCCGACGTGGCAGGTGACGTCGAAGTGCACCTGCGATCTGGCGACGTGCATCTGGAATCGCTGGGCGGGCGAGCGATCGTCGAAACGATTTCCGGCGACGTGAGCGTTGCCGGGGGTGTTGGCGATTTGCGTGTGACGACGGTGAGTGGCGATCTGGTCGCGCACGGCGTGCGGGGCAGCACGGATGTGCACACCACCAGCGGCAACGTGTCGCTTGGCGTCGATCGTGCAACGCAGGTGCAGGTGGACGCGGTGAGCGGCGATATCGAGTTTGACGGATCGCTGGCCGGCGACGCGCGCCTGCAGCTCACCACGCACTCCGGAGATATTTTGCTGCGACTGCCAGACTCCGCTGGCGGTCAGCTCGACGTGACCACGTTCAACGGCGAGATCAGTGGTGGTGCGATGACGCTGATGCCATCGGG
>JANOKE010000155.1:0-6094 GCA_031419135.1 Gemmatimonadaceae bacterium | reverse complement strand
TTCAGCATTGCCGTCTTTCAACCACTGGCTCCGTTTCAGACCACTCTCACGTGGTACTGGTTCATCTACGGCTACATCGTCTGGGAGCTGGGGCACTTCATCTACCACTACCTGGCGCACAAGGTGCGACTGCTCTGGTGCCTGCACGCCACGCACCACTCGCCGGAGAGCATGAGTTTGTTTGTCAGCCACGCGCACTTCTTTCTTGAGGCGCCGTACGCCGATGTGATTCGCACCTCGGTGTGCATGCTGCTGGGAGTGAGTCCGCCACTGCTGTTCGTGATCATGTTCATCGACGGCACCTGGGGCATGTTCATTCACGCGGGCGAAAATCTCATCCGCGATGGACGGCTGGGCGTGCTGAATCGATTGGTACTCACGCCGTCCCACCATCGGGTGCACCATTCGCGCAACCCGCTCTACATCGACACCAATTTCTGCAATCTGTTGAACGTGTGGGACCGGGTATTCGGCACGCTGCAGGACGAACACGGTGGGACACCGCCCGAGTACGGCATCACCCGCGTCATGAAGCCGGGGAGTTTCAGGGATTTCTATTTCGGGGAGCTTGTTGCGCTCTTCATTGATGTGAAGAACGCGCCAGGCGTTCGTAACAAGCTGGCGTACATCGTGATGCCACCGGGGTGGAGCCATACCGGAGAGCACAAGACGGCGTCGGCCATGCGGCGCAAGCTGCTGGCGGGTGCGGGCTGAGCCCCTCTGCGTACCCTGCGCGTTCAGGATCTAACCGCAAAGGACGCGAAGGTCGCCAAGAACGACGTTGTTGACCAAAACGTTGCTTCGCGTTTTCTGTGACCTTCGCGGTTGAATTGGTTTGCTCTTTCTCTACCGCAGGGTTCGCAGAGTTCGCAGGGAACTGAAATCGTTTCTTCCGACTTGTGCTCTGCGCCCCCTGCGCCCCCTGCGGTTCAATCACATTACAGAGCTGCTTGCACCACCGCTCAGATCGACCGCCGAATCGTGATTGCCTGGTGGAATTCATCGCGCCAAGCGAGGTCGAAGGATCTAACCGCAAAGGACGCGAAGGTCGCCAAGAACGACGTTGTTGAACAAGAAGTTCCTTTGCGTCCTTTGTGACCTTTGCGGTAAAATTGGTTTGGTGACTCTACCAAATCATCCAGACGCAGTCCCCTGCGACCCCTGCGACCCCTGCGGTTCAAAGGAAAGCGTCAAGCGAGGATCTCCCGGATTACCTGTCCGGACGTATCTGTGAGCCGATATTTACGCCCCTGAAACGTGTGAATCAGCCGTTCGTGATCGAATCCCAGAAGCCGCAGGATGGTGGCGTGCAGATCATGCACGTCTGTTTGGCCGCTGACCCCTTGATATCCGATCTCGTCGGTTTCACCGTGTGACACGCCGCCGCGTACGCCGCCCCCCGCCATCCACATCGTGAACGCGCCATTGTTGTGATCGCGCCCGACGAACGGATTGTCGGTGCCGGAGCGGTTCTCGCGCATGGGTGTGCGGCCGAACTCGCCGCCCCACACGATCAGCGTTTCATCCAGCAGTCCGCGCTGCTTGAGGTCCATGATCAGTGCCGCAGTAGCGCGATCGGTTTCCTTGCAACGTTCATGGAACCCGGCGTTGAGCGCCTCAGACGCGCCCGCGCCGTGCGAGTCCCATCCCCAATGAAACAGTTGAATGAAACGTACGCCGCGTTCGGCCAGGCGTCTGGCCAGCAGACAGTTGTTGGCGTACGACGTTGCACCGGGTGTGGTGCCGTACATCTCGTGGATGGACGCCGGTTCCTTGGTAATGTCCATCGCCTCGGGTACCGAGAGCTGCATGCGGAACGCCATTTCGTACTGCGCAATGCGCGTATTGATCTCGGGATCGCCAACCTCGTCGTAGTGGCCCCGGTTCACGGCGTTAATGGCGTTGACCGACGCCTTTCGCAATTCGCGCGGGACGCCGTGCGGATCGGAGAGATACAACACCGGATCACCCGCACTCCGGCATTGCACGCCCTGATACACACTCGGCAGGAAGCCGCTGCCGTACACACTCGCTCCGGCATCGGGACCGGTGCCGCCGGAGAGCAGCACCACAAAGCCCGGAAGGTTTTGATTCTCCGTGCCCAGTCCATACGTAACCCACGAGCCGATACTCGGCCGGCCCAGTCGCGGACCTCCGGTGTGCACCAGCAACTGCGCGGGGGCGTGATTGAACTGGTCGGTGTGCATCGCTTTCAGAAACGCGAGGTCATCCACCACTTTTGCCAGGTGCGGCATGCGGTCCGACACCCACGCACGCGACTCGCCATGCTGAAGAAACTGGGCTTGTGGCCCCAGCATTTTGGGGATGCCCTTGATGAACGCGAATCGCTTGCCTTCCAGCAACGATTCTGGACAGAGCTGTCCGTCAAGTCGGGCCAACACCGGCTTGTAGTCAAAGAGTTCGAGTTGCGATGGAGCCCCCGCCATGTGCAGAAAGATCACGCGCCTGGCTTTGGCGGGAAAATGCGGCACCAGCGGCGCCATCGGATCGGTGGCGACAAGGCGCGCGTTGTGCGGCGCCGCGCCCGGTGTGAGGTCACAGCCGAGCAACGAAGCAAGAGCGGCCGCGCCAATTCCGGTCGCGCCCACCTCCAGAAAGTGGCGACGGGTGATGTGCTGCAGCGTGCGGTGACGTTCGTCGATCGGGATGGGCATGGCGCGTTCCACTGAAGGCTATTGCTTCGTGATGAATGCATCGAGATTGAGGATGCTGCTGGCCACCACGCTGAGGGCTGCCAACGACGCGTCGGCGTTTGCCACGCCGGCCGCTGTCGCGCGATCAGTCGGGTGACTGTCGTAGTAGACCAGTGATGTGGCGTACAGCGACCGCAGCGACGACAACGCCGCAGGCGAGGGCGCACGTTGCAGCGCCAGGCGATAGCCCAGCACCAGTGCCGCATCCACTCCTGTTGCGGTCATGCTGGTTTGTCCATCGGGCACCATTCGCCGGGCCAACGCCTGCGCGGCCTCGGTATACACCGGATCATTGAGCGTTACCAGCGCCTGCAGCGGCGTATTGGTTCGCACTCGTCGCGCAACGGAGAACTCGTGACTGGGGCTGTCGAATGTGATGAGGGATGGGTAGGGCGCAGTACGTTTCCAGAGCGTATACAAGGCGCGTCGGTGTCCGTTCTCGCCGGTGTCCACCACCCACTTCTCGCCACTGTAAGGACGCTGCCACACGCCGTCTGGCTGCAGCGGCATGACACTTGGTCCGAACATGCGTGGGCTGAGCAACCCCGACGCAAACAGGGCTGCGTCACGCACCTGCTCTCCGGTCATGCGAAAACGGGGACCACGGGCCAGCAACCGATTGGCTGGATCGCGCTCATGAAGGGCCGGCGATGCGGCAGCGTTTTGCCGATACGTGGCCGACAACACCAGTTCGCGCAGCAGCGACTTCACGCGCCACTTTTGCGCGCCACTGAATCGCACCGCCAGCCAGTCCAGCAATTCCGGATGCGACGGCGGCGTGCCCTGCGTGCCGAAGTCTTCGCTCGTTTCCACGAAGCCCACGCCGAACAACTGCTCCCAAAACCGATTCACGCTGACACGCGCGGTGAGCGGATTCACGGGACTCACCAGCGCCTTGGCGAGGCCGAGCCGATTCGCGTTGACCGGATCGATGGCCGGCGCGATCGCCGTTGGCAAGCCCGGCTGCACCTCATCGGAGGGCACCAGAAAATTCCCGCGCTCAAACACGTGCGTGCTGCGGCGGCGCGAGGGTGGCAGTTCCTGCATGACGGGTATGACGGTGGGCTTGAGTGCGCTGGCTGCCTTTCGCAATGTCGTCCGGGTTTCCCGAAGTGTCTTGAGTTCAGGTTCGTCCGATACTTCGGCGTACACCCAACGCAGCAACGCGCGCTGCCCGACATTCCGCGACGCCTCGGGCGTGCGCAGGATGCGCCGAACTTCGTTTAACCACGTCCCACTCACTCTGCCGGCCACCGCCGGGATGGTCAACTGTCCCTCCCACTGTCGACGCGCGTTTTCCATGTCCGATCGTCGCGCAGCCCGATCCATCTCAGCGCGCAGCGTCTCGATTGAATCGACGAGCGAACGGCCACGCGCCGAGTCCGCCGGCAGGAACGCCGACAGCACAGGAAATTCGTCGAATTGATCCCAGTCTTCACTGTTGTTGAAAATGGCGAACGCGCGATAGTACTCGTGGTGGCGAATCGGATCGTACGGATGCCCGTGGCACTGCGCACAACCAATGGACGTGCCTTGCCACGCTACCCACGTGGTATTCACGCGATCGATCACGGCCGCCACCCGATACTCCTCGTCGTCGGTTCCGCCCTCGTTGTTCGTCATGGTGTTGCGGTGGAACGCGGTGGCGATGCGCTGTTCGGTGGTGGCGTTCGGCAACAGATCGCCGGCCAGTTGCTCGATCGTGAACTGGTCGAACGGCAGGTCGCGATTGAATGCATTGATGACGTAGTCACGATAGGGCCACATGGGGCGCCCCGGATCGGTTTCGTACCCCTTTGAATCCGCGTAGCGCGCCACATCAAGCCACATCGTGGCCCAGCGTTCGCCAAAACGCGGTGACGCCAGCAGCGTGTCCACCAAACGTTCGTAGCCATTCTGTACGCCGGGAGCGCACGCAGCATCCACCTGAGCCAGCGTGGGTGGCAGCCCGATAAGATCGATACTCGCGCGTCGTGCCAAGGTGACGCAGTCCGCCTCTGGCGACGGTGTGAGCTGCTCGGCATCCAGCCGCGCCAGCACGAAGTAATCGAGACCGGTGCGCGGCCACTTCGCGTTGGACACCGTCGGCAGGGGCGCCGAGATCGGCTTGACGAACGCCCAGTGGTCTGCCCATTCGGCCCCTTGGGCAATCCATTTGCGAAGCGTCGCGATGTCTTTCGATGCCAACGGCGCCAATCCCCTGGGCATGCGGTCATGCGGGTCGGCATGTGTGACACGTCGCATCATTTCGCTCGACCCGGGGTTGCCGGGAACGATGGCACGTTTCCCCGACTTGGCAGGACGCAGCGCATCTTCGCGGAACAGCAAACTCAGTTCGCCCTGACGGCGAACACCACCATGGCACTGCACACAGTTCTTGTTGAGAATTGGACGCACGTCGCGATTGAAGTCCACCGTCGCCGCGAAAACGTCCACCGGCACGCGTGAGCGAAACACGAGAAAAGCGGTGAGTAACAACCCGATTCCCAGCAGCGTCCTGCGTCGCCAGCGCGGCATCATGGTTTCACAGACGATTTGACCGGTGGTTTCGTGGTATCGACAATTGGCGTTGGCTCAATCAGCCGTGGCGCACCAACTGCTATTCTCGCTCGCGGCAACGCGCGCTGCAATCGTTTCACGCCACCATCCGTGACGTGCGTGCCCCAGAGATACACCGCGTGCAGTCGAGGGAGGGTTTCCAGCGAGCGAAGTCCCTGATCGCTGATCTTGGTATCCACGAGGTTGAGGTAAGTGAGATACTGCAGCGGCTTGAGGTGCTCAAGGCCCGCGTCGGTCACGCGCGTTTGCGAAAGATGCAGTCTGGTCAGTCGCGGCATGGTTCCCAGCAGCATCAGCGTCGAGTCGTCGGCTGAGGTGCGCGCGAGGTCGACCCAGGCCACATTGGTTGCGAGCGGACGCAAAACGTCGAGCGACCGGCTGTTCCAAGTGGCCGGCACGTTGGTGGCGTTGACGCTCAGATAATTGAGGCGGGCTCCCAGTGAAATTACTGTCAGCCCCGATGCACGCGCCGCATGAAGGGCCGTGGTGTCGACCGCAACGATCGGCAGCGCGAAGATCCCTTCGGGTAGACCATCCAATCCGTACGCCGCCAGCGTGCGGCGAATAGACGCCGGACGCTCTATTTCCGAGAGGGAAACGTCGGTTGAGGCGCCCTGGTCGATCCACCAACGAATCATCGCGATCTCGGCGCTTGGTATGGTGCGGTCGGGTGGCATCGCGTCGGTATGGCCTGGCGGCAGCGACAAACGAATGATCATCTCGCTGTCGTCGGCGCGTCCCGCCACAACAACTTTTCCCTGACGCCCGCCAGCGAACAGCCCCGCCGCATTGGTGAGGATCAAGCCGCCCTTCTTGCGTTC
>JANOKE010000154.1:0-1251 GCA_031419135.1 Gemmatimonadaceae bacterium | reverse complement strand
TCAGACCATTGTTTCCCCCAATGATCTCGGTGCTTCGTCGTACGAGACACGGATGCCGCAACGAACGCACAAACGATGAGCCGATCTCTGTCGGAGAGGGCTTCCCGCTTCGCAATCTTGTCTCTCCGCACTTGAGAAAACTCTGACTCCAGAGTCGACAAACTATGTTCGATCGTCAGATCTCGCGTTCCGTCCGGATGGCTGATCGTGTACAGATCTGTCTCGACGAAGATGTTCTTGGGTGCGCGCTTCTGGCCGCCGCCCCCTGCTTTCGGGAACACCCATAAGTAGGGTTTCTGCTGCACTGGTGTGGCAGGGTCAACCCACGCGGCCAAGTAGGACTTGGGTACCCAGTGTTGCCTCTTGTGTGTGCGTGCCATGTCTTGTCCCTTCTTGTACACCAAACGCGCAATCACAGCGATACGCGTTCTCCGCGCGTGCCGCAAGCGAGTTCTAAACGCCCGCCCGACTACGAACCGCGCTCACCAACTCCGTTTGCCACGTTCGAGCGGTCAGCTTCAGTACGCCACGCCAATGCCGACAAACGGAGTGCAAGCAAGCACCTCCGCGACCCTCGAGTCCTGCCTACTTCCGCGCCTTCCACAACGCCAACAAGTCCTGCTCCCGCTGCGCCGAGAATCCAGTCTTGAGCCCCGCCTGCCGCTCCGCCGACAACGTCCGAAACCACGCCAACGTCTCCTTCGCCGTCACATCCATCCCGCGGAACTTGAGCCCCGCTTTGATCTCCGGCGAAATGTCGAAGCGCGCAAATCCAGCAGTGCGCCCCTTCATCACCTGAAACACCGGCAACTCGCGCCCATACGGCGCCGCACCGTTCGCGCGCAGGAACTCGGCGTCAACCCACGTGAACGTCGCATCACCACCAACGCCCTTCTTGATCAGCTCGACGAACTCCTTGAACGGCCGCCCCATCTGCGGGCCGACTCCGTTGAACACGCCGTACGTCTTGTCTTCGACGAGCTTCACACAGAACTCCACCAGGTCACGCACGTCGATGATCTGCACGTGATCGGTGCCGTCGCCGGGCACGAGTACTTCGCTACCGCGCGCGATGCGCACCGGCCAGTACTTAAAGCGATCCGTATCGTCTTCAGGGCCGACAATCAATCCCGGACGCACGACCGTGACCCGCCCCGGCATCGCCGCGTGCGCGTCCTTCTCCGCGTACGCCTTCGCGTGACCATAGCTCAGCGGACGCCCCTCGGCGATCGGCGAGTTCTCGCGCGTGAG
>JANOKE010000153.1:0-1486 GCA_031419135.1 Gemmatimonadaceae bacterium | reverse complement strand
GTCGTACAGCGTGGCCATGGCGTCGAGCATCGCGTCGGCGCTCGACGCCCGAGACGCCGCGTCAAATCCTTCCAGCACGCGCATCGATTCGAGCACCGTCCAGCGTACCGATATCCACTGCCCCCCCACGCGCCGCATCGGGCCGCGATGGTTGAAACGGAGCGTATCCACACCCAACACGCGATCGAACGGATCGCGATACGATTCCACGCGGAGTGTCAGCGAGCGCCAATCCCCGTCCAACCGATATCGCGATGGCGCGTCGGGGTTGTCGACCTGCTCGGTGTAGTAATCCATGACATCGGCGCCAGTGTTCGTAAACGTCCAGGCGACGGCCGCGGTGAAACCGATGATGATACCGGGAGCGCCGGGGATGGTGACCCCGTACACGTCCAGCGTGTCCCGAACGACCAGGTGTGCCTCGTACCAAATGCTCGGCAACGTCAGCTCAAGGTGCGGATCGCCGGCCAGCAGCGCATGGCGCGATGCACTGCGCGACGGGCCAACCGCCCAATTGTTGCTCCCAATGGCATCGTCGCCGCGTGAGGGCGCGTAGGCCGTCAGTTTTGAGAGCGCCGACCTGGGTGTCGCGTGAAGCATGGCGACCGCACCCGGGTCTGGCACGCCGGGCGCAGGAATCGCGACGGCGTCGAAGCGCGCGGCCAGCGATCCATTGGGCTGAATCGGTTCGACAATGGGAGCATGAATCGGAAACAGCGCGTCGGCGGCGGCGCGTCCCACGCGGGCGCTGGCCTCAAGGTGCGTTAATTCATCACTCGACGTTGCCAGCGTTGCACCCATCCGATTGAGCAAGTGCAAGATGTCGACCATCGACATCCGCCGCGGTGACCGGCCAAGGAGCGTGTATTCAATGGGATAGTCACGAGGCTGTAGCGTCGCGATGTGCGCATTCACCCCGTCCACGTACGCAGCGGCAAGCATCCAGGCCGAACCCGTCGTATCGAGTCGGATCAACCGTGCTTGCGCCGATGCCGGCATGCCGCTCGCACGCGTGTCGCGATCTGTCGCCAAGGCGCGCGCTCCCACCAGCTCCGTCAGCGTACCGCCGCCCGCACGCGCCGACAACTCCAATTGAAACAACCGGTCTCGCGCCACGACGAATCCCAGTGCGCGGTACGCGTCGCGAATCGAATTCGCGAAAATGTGCGGCACGCCGCGATCGTCGTACACGATGCGTGTTGCGCCGTCGAGTCCCGGAACGGCGGCGGTCGCATCGGTGGGAAGGTCGGCGGTTCTCACCGCGCCCCATACGCCGTTCGCGGGATCGAGAAACGGTCCGAGTGCCGGAACGGGACCCACCGGCCTGGCCGACGCGAAGGTTGATGCGGTGAGGAGGACTCCCGCCGCAAACGTGCCGGAAAGCGATGGTCGTGGCATGTGCTGACGAGAAGGGTACGGACTCAGGGAGGCGCAGCGAAGGGGGGAAGATGCGCGGGCTGCAACGCGATGACCAGCGGTGCGCTGT
>JANOKE010000152.1:0-23897 GCA_031419135.1 Gemmatimonadaceae bacterium | reverse complement strand
CAGCAGATTTCGCGCTGCGAAAAGAACTGCAGCACCACCGTCTCGCTGCCCAACCGCAGCGAATCGCCATCGAACTCGAACCGTGACAGGCGGTTCACCGTGGTGTCGGCCGGACTGTAGAACAGGTAGACGAAGTGATTCGTTGCGAACTCCGGATCGATGGTCAATCCGAGGAGCCCCTCTTCGACGTTCGATCCATTCGTGCTCTTCGCGTACACCGCAACCCTGCCTGCCGGTCGCACCGAACGATCCGCATCACGATACAACATCACCTCGCCACCGCGCTGCGCGATCAACACGTCACCGCCTGGCAGCACGGCCATTTCCGTAGGCTCGGCGAGTGTACCCATCGTGAGCGACGTCTTGCGGAGTACCGAGTCGGCTGGCACACGCGGGGCCGTGGCGTTCGCGTAGCGTCGTTGTGGACGCGGACTCATGGCGTATCGAATCCCGCCCAGCACGTGTTTCAGAAACAATGAATCGCTGTACGACTCCACCGTGTGACCCAGTTCCGTGTACCACGCGCGCCCGCCATCGAATTCATGATACCACGCCATTGGATGGTTTGCACCGTTCGCGCCGCCACGGTAGCTCGACTCATCGATGGTGAGCAGCACGTGCAGATCGGGAGCGAGCGACGTGAAGTTGTACCACTCGTCGGTGCGCGTCCATTCCGCCGGCAGGTGTGTCGTGGATTCGTGTCTGGCATCCGATACCCGCAGCGTTGCCTGCTGGATGGCGGGATGACTGGTGAAGTAGCCACCGACCAGTCGACCGTACCAGTGCCAATCGTACTCTGCATCAGACGCCGCGTGAATGCCCACGTAGCCACCACCGGCCTGGACGTAGCGCTGCAGGTCGACTTCAGACGCGCGCCCGAGCATATCGCCCGTCGTGCTCAGAAACACGACGGCCGCGTAGTTGCGCAATACCTCCTCGGTGATTCGACTCGCATCTTCGGTGGTGTCTACCGAAAAGCCGTTGGCGTTTCCCATACGCATGAGCGCCGCCTTGCCCGCCTCGATCGATTCATGGCGATAGCCGGCGGTTTTCGAGAACACCAGCACGCGCGGCGCGGCAACCGGTTCGCATCCCTGGAAGGCGGCGAAGGCCAGCGCGAACACCGCAGATCTGATCAGGCGCATGGATATTTGCGAGAAAGAGTGGTACAACGCTCACGATGGTCCTTTGACATTCTGGTGCGAAACAGCGACCATGCCTCAACGATACGGTCCTGCGGAGTGCGTCGCTATCGGCGCGAACCGCGCCCTCCGATGTCACCTCACCCGAATTGTGGGAGGCACATGCAACGCGTTTGGGTCCTGGCGCTGCTGATTGGCTGCTCAGGGATGCCGAGAACGTCACCATCCGGCCCACGGTCGCCGGGTGGTCGCATGCCCGCAAGCTGGTACGCCGGCGGGCCAATATGCGATGGAAAGCCCGCGTTTCAAGTGTCCCAGTACCGCGACGGGTTTTTCATCCTCCGCCAGCCGGCGTGTACCAACTATGAGAAGCCGTTCCTGTATCTCATTATCGGGCGCGAACGCGCGCTGCTGCTCGACACGGGTGCCGGCGGCATCGACGTCGCAGGCGTCGTAGACACGTTGCTCGGCGCGTGGCGCCGCACACACGGCGGTGCGCCCAGGGCGCTGATCGTGTCGCACAGTCACGGTCACGGCGATCACGTTGCCGGTGACGGTCAGTTTCGCGGCAGAGCGGGCGTGACGTTGGTGGAGCGCGACACCGTGAGCACGCGTGCCTTTTTCGGATTTTCGGCATGGCCGCAATCGCCTGTCACCATCGATCTGGGTAAACGGATGATCGACGTGATTGGAATTCCGGGACATCAGCCAGCCAGCCTCGCATTCTACGACCGGGCGACCGGTGTCTTGCTGCCGGGCGACTCGTTCTATCCGGGCAGACTGTACGTGAGCGACACGGCGGCATTTGTGCGCAGCATTGGGCGCCTCGTCAGCTTTACCGCGACGCGGCACGTGACGGCGATTCTTGGCACACACATTGAACAGACAGCCGAACCCTATGTAGACTACCCGATCGGAACGAAGGACCAGCCCAGCGAGCACCAACTGGAGCTCACGCGGGCCGATCTTGTCGTGCTCGATTCCGCGCTCCGTGCCATGCGTGGCAATGTGGTGCGCACGCGACTGCCGCACTTTACCATTTGGCCGACACCCTGAACGAGGGGAGACATGACGAACGGCTACAACTTCACCGAGCGGGTGCGCAAGGTACTCGCGATGGCGCGCGACGAAGCCGACCGACTTCATAACGAGTACATGGGCACCGAGCATCTCCTGCTGGCGCTCCTGCGCGAAGGAGAGGGGGTTGGGGGAGCACCTGCTGCTTGGACTGCTCCGCGAGGAGAAAGGCATTGCGGCTCAAGTGCTGAACGAGGCCGGCGTGCGGCGTGACCGCGCACGCGCAGAGACCTTGCGTCTGCTCGGCACAGAGGCATTGCCTAATCGGAGCTCGGCGCCATCGGATCACATCTCCAGCGGCATTTCCTCGATCGCGATTGAGGTGCGCTTGACCGATGGAACACAGGTTCGTGAGGAATTCGGCAGTGTGGTCGCCGCGCTCGATTTTCTCCGGCAGGAGGGGCACCGGGCGGCGCGCCGCGTCGATGGACACTGATCGACATCGCGCAAAGTCATGCGCGGGTCTCCGCCGACTCGGCCATTTGGGTATGTCGTCTCCCCAGCCAGAGCGACACCGCCAGCCACGCGGCGCTCAATGGTACGGCAATCAGGGCAATCGAACTCATGGCCAGCCCCGCGCCAGACAACAGCCGGTAACTCCACGCCCCAATCTGGTCTCCGCTGCGATACGCGAACGTGTCGATGAAATTCTTCGCCTTGTACTTGTCCTCTGGCGGGATCACCGAGAACAACACTTCACGCCCGGGATTGGCAAACGCATAGTTGCCGGCGCGACGGAGCACCGTGAACGCCACAAACAGTGAGAGCGAGGCCGACACGCTGAGCGCACCAAAGCCGATCACGCTGATGATCGGCAGGATCGCCAACGTCATACCGACTCCCAGCCACTTGATCACGCGTCCCGAGAGGAACAACTGCGCCAAGATCGTGATAAGCTGGACGTAAAAATCGATACGCGCCAGAAACGCCGTGCGCGACTCCCGATCGGCGTAGCGCGCGCCGACGATCTCGGCCTGTTGAAAGTACAGCACCGTCGTGCCGATGGTGAACAGCAACATGAAGAGACAGATCCCCAGCAGATACGGCGATTGGAGCACATGCGTGATGCCTGCCAGCGACGTGCCGCCAAGCGATCGGTGGGCTGTTTCGCGATCGCGTGTTTCGGCACGAAAACTCGGGGGAAACCGACGAACCAACTGGACTGCGCACTCGAGCAGCACGACCGAGATCAGCATCAGTACGGGCGTGCCAACCCGTTTGGCAAGCAGTGACGTCAGGAAAGCACCGAACAGGCCTCCCAGTGTGCCTCCCACGCCAATGAATCCGTACAGTCGCGTGGCCTGGTCACTGAAGAATGTGTCCGCCATGAAACCCCAGAACACGGATGGGACGAACAGGCTGAACACACTGATGAATATCCAGAATGCCGGACCCAGAAATCGTTCCTGGGCGGGTCCGGAGAAATACACGGCGGCGGCGAACGCGATCAGCAGCGTGGCGAACACGCGATACACAATGGGAATGAAGCGCCGCACGGGAAGTCGCGACACGAGTAGCGCGAATGCCGGGTTCACGAGTAGCGTCGCAATCAACGTCCCGGTAAACAACCAGGGCAGGTTCGCGGTGCCGGCCGCCACGCCCACGGCATCGCGGATACTGCGCAGAATGAAATACGACGCGAGCAGGAAGAAAAAGAACGTGAAGGCGAGCAGCGTGGCCCGCCACTCGCCTTCTTCCACTGTGACCAACCGTGCAATGGTCCGTCGAATCACCGGCTCCCACGCTGGTGGGCGTGCCACAACGCCAGCACCTCCCGCTCACGCTCCGGTGACAGGCCGGCGCGCAGTTTTTCCTGCTCGGCGGCCGGGCGGGCGTGATACCACAACATGGCGGCACGCACAGTATTCTCGAGTGTGCGGAACGTCAGCCCTGCGGCTTTGGCCTTCTCGATCACACTCGTGCAGAACGCGACGGTGCTGGCGCCGGGGTACGACCACACCGGCATGTCGCCCCATGAGCGCACCTTCTGTTGGGTGAGAAACTCCTGTGGCACCCACGTGAAGCGCGCGTTGTTGCTGTAGCAGGCCTTGATACCGTACAACAACTCGCCAATGCCGCACACCGTACGCGGCCCAACGGCGTTAAACGTGCCACCGGTGCCGTTCTCACCCAGGCGCACCATCCATTCCGTGAGATCGCGCACATCAATCCACTGCGCCGGATCGTCCAGCGTGCCAGGCGCGAGAATCTCGCCGCCCCGCTCGATGCGCACGGGCCAGTATGTGAAGCGATCTGTAAGATCGCCGGGTCCGACAATCAATCCCGGCCGTACAATGGTTGCCGTCGCGTACGCCTCGCGCACCAGCATCTCGCAGCGCACTTTGCGCGGCCCGTACGCCGCGCCCGCCGCGTCGGGCCCTTCAATAGGCGCCGGCTCCTGCGTGGGAAATTCTTCGGTGGGATACGACGCGGTGAAGTCCCGGTACGCCGCCGTGCTGGAGACAAACACGTACTGACCCACGTTGCCTTTCAGCACCACAGCGGCGTCAACGATCCACTTCGGTTTTCCGGTGGGAAGGTCGTATACCACGTCCCACTTTCTGCCCTTCAGTGCTGCATGCCCCGCCGGCTGATCGCGATCGCCGATGAGCTTCTCCACCTTTGGAAACAACCCCGGCTTGGTTTGTCCGCGATTGAACAACGTGAGCGTATGGCCACGCGACAGGGCATGCTCCACAAGGTGTGGACCGATGTACCCCGTGCCGCCCAACACCAGGATACGCAACTTCCTGGGCTGCAAAGTGGTTGCGGCGCCGGTGTCGCTCACTTCGTGCCCGACTTCACGTGCCACTCGGCCAGCACCGTCTTCTCCTTGTCTGCCGCGAGCCCGGCGCGCGCCTTCTCCTGTTCGGCGGCGGGGCGTCCGTGGTACCAGGTGAGTGTGTCTTTCGCCGTATCCGCCAATGGACGGAATGTGAGCCCGGCTTCATACGCCTTTTGACAGATCACGCGCGCGAAGCCCGCCGTTCGCCCAGCGGGCGGCACCCACACCGGCATGTCGCTCCACGCCCGCACCTGCTTCTCTTGCAGAAAGTCGGCTGGTACCCAGGTGAACCTGGCGTCGCTGGTGGTCACCGCCTTGATCCCGTACAGCATCTCGGCGATGGTGGTGGGCGTTTTGGGACCTGTGGCGTTGAAGGTGCCCAGCGTGTGTGACTCCGCCAGCCGCACAATCCACTGGCACAGATCCAGCGCGTCGACATACTGAACCGGATCGTTCGGTGTGCCTGGAGCGAGAATTTCGCCGCCTTTGTCGATGCGCACCGGCCAGTATGAAAAACGATCACTCAGGTCGCCCGGTCCAACGATGAGCCCCGGACGCACGATGGTGACGTTGTCGCCGAATTGGGTTTTCGCCTCCATTTCACTGCGCACCTTGTTGCTGCCGTACGTCTGTGCGTTGAACGCGGCGTCGATGTCGCTGGGTACGTTGAGCGGCCCGTTCTCATCGACCGGTTTGGAATTGTCCGAGAACACCGAGATGGTAGACACGAATATGTACTGGCCTGCTCGCCCCTTGAGCGCTTCACCGGCGCCACGCACCCACTTGGGATTGGCTGTCGGGTTGTCGATCACGACGTCCCACGTGCCTTTCTTCAGGGCGTCGTGACCGTCGGGCAGGTTGCGATCACCAATCAGTCGCGGAACGTTTGGAAACAACGTCGCATTGGTTTTGCCGCGATTGAACAGCGTCACCTTGTGCTTGCGATCAATCGCGTACTGCACCTGGTACGGGCCGATGAATCCGGTGCCACCCAGAATCAGGATGCGCATGGGCTTGGGTTGCACATCGCCGGTTTCCGGGCGGTAGACGCGCAGACCATCTGACGTGAAGCCGTGCGCCAATGTTGGCAGGCCGAGGCCGAGTGCGCCGCCCATAACGGCAGCGGACTTCAGGAAATCGCGACGAGCGAGAGTCATGTGGAACTCCTGTTGAGACGGCGCAGTCATTGTCGGTCCGGAAACATCGAATACTACTTTACCGCAAAGTTCGCCAAGTACGCGAAGTTGTCCTTGGCGAACTTTGCGTACTTGGCGGTAGATGCTATTGCAGTTACGGTCGCATGGTACGATCCAACTGCTGAATGGTTTTGGTCGATGCTGGCCGCTGCTTGCGAAGGCGTGCCGAGACAACCTCAGCGCGCGACAAGGCGCGCAGGATATTCTCGCCCGCCACCCCACGCAGCTCGGCGTCGGTCCAGCCGCGCTTCACCAACTCGGCCAGGAGGTCGGGATACGTGGACACGTCTTCCAGTCCGACCACGGTTTCCGTGATACCGTCGTAGTCACCGCCGATGCCGATGTTTGGCGCACCAGCCCATTGCTTGATGTGATCCATGTGATCCGCCACGTTGGCGATCGTCGACTTCGGCGACGGATGCGATTCACGCCACGCTGCCACGGCCTTGAACTGCGCGTCGTTGTTGCCCGGGTTGGCCCTGGCGATGGAATCGCGCATCGTCGTCACCCGTTTCTCGTAGTCGGCCACCGCCTGCGACGTGAAGCCCGGTACGAATGTCATCATCACCACGCCGCCGTTTTTCGACAAGCGTGTGAGAATGGAGTCGGGCACGTTGCGGGGAACGTCGGTGAGTCCGCGCGCCGCAGAGTGTGAGAAGATCACCGGCGACTCGGTCACGTCGAGCGCATTGCTCATCACAGCTGGTGAAACGTGCGACAAGTCGACCAGCATGCCCAGTCGATTCATTTCGCGCACGACTTCCCGGCCGAAATTCGTGAGCCCGTTGTGTTTGGGCACGTCGTTGGCGGCATCGGCCCAATCGAGGGTGACGTTGTGCGTGAGTGTCATGTAGCGCGCGCCCAGATCGTAATACGCGCGCAGCGCACCCAGCGAGTTCTCGATAGCGTGACCACCCTCCATCCCCAACAACGAGCCAATCTTGCCCGCCTTCTGCGCCGCGCGCACATCGGCCGCGGTCAGAGACCACTGCAGGTCTTTCGGATAACGCGCGATGACCCGACGCGCGATATCGATTTGCTCCAGTTGTACACGTGCGTATCCCGAGTCGCGGATGTCGCCGGGGATGTACACGGACCAGAATTGACCGCCCACCATACCCTGTCGCAGGCGCTTGATATCCGTCATGCCTTTCGTGGTCTTGTTCAGATCGTACGCCTCCACATCCAGCGGCGCGTTGGCGAATTCGCGCATGGCCCACGGCAGGTCGTTGTGTGAATCGACCAGCGGCGTGGTTTTGAGCAGCTGCTTCACGTGCGCGAGTCGCGTGGCGAAATCCGCGTTGCGGAGCGGCTGTCCAGCCAAAGACTTCGTCGACTGCGCGTTGATGATTGTGGTTGACAGCACCATGACCATCGCGAAGCAGGCCGCGAACCCTGCCGGCATGCGTGTCGTACGTCGCATCAGACTCCCACTCGTTCGAGATAGTGCGGCAGCATCTTGCGCCACCACGGCCAATCATGATTCACGTCGTGGCCCCACAGATCGAAAATGTGGGGAATGCCTTTCTGGTCAAGCACGTCGTGAAACGCGCGGGTCGCATCGGGCGCCTCGTACGCTCCCTGACCCGCCACCAGCGCGATGCGACTGTGGTGGCGCAGTGTATCGAGCACACCGCCCTCGGTATTCGCGACATACCACTTCGGGTTATTGTAGTAGCAGTTGTCGTCGGAATAGCCCTTGAGATAACTGGGCGCCAGATCGTAGAAGCCGCTCATGCCGATCGTGCCGCCAAACAGGTCGGGACGCCGGAAGAAGGCGTTGGCTGCATGGAAGCAACCGAAGCTTGCACCGGTGGTCAGCGCGCGCGCGCCGCCATCCCCAACGATATGCCGGATGAACGGCACCACTTCCTCTTCCACGTAGCGCGAATACAACGCCTGGCGGCGCCCCTGCTCGCGCACAGGCATGGCACGATCCATCCAGGCCAACCTGTTGATGCTGTCAATACTGAACAGTCGCAAGCGACCGGCGGCGATGAGTGGTTCAACCGCTTTCACCAGGAAAAATCGTTCGTTCTCCAGGAAATCGGCGGCGGCGGTGGGAAACAACAGCAGCGGCTGTCCGGCGTGCCCGTAGGTGACGACGGGCATTTCGAGACCCAGCGCGGGGCTGCGCCAACGGTCAATGCGCTTGGGCAATCGGGGGTCGATGAATTGCATCGCTTTAAGGTGGCTGACGCTCGCCGTCGCGGCCAGTGCGATCGGTCCCGGTGGGTGGTCAGCCGACAGGGTCCGGTAGGGTGTCCCCCAACGGTGTCCCTATGCCGCGAGTGCCCTGGCGAAGCAGAACTTGCGACCAATCGACAGTTCCGACCGCGAGATTTTTGTGTAGCGGGCGATCTTTTCGGGATACACCACAATGCTCGACTCGCGGAATCCGGCGCTCAGAAACAGCTGGTCGGCCAGTGACACGGCAAAGACCTCAGGGTACCCGCGCTGGCGGGCGAGCTCTTCGGCGGCAAGGATCAATCGTCGCCCAATGCCCCGTCCCTGGGCCGACGGCGCGACGGCCAGCGAGACCAGTTCGACCAGAGACGGCGAATATTCATCGAGGGCCACGCACCCGAGCACCGCACCGTCGCTGTCGCGCACCACCTGATAGTCCTGCAGGTGGGCGGTGACGAAGTCGAGGCTGCGCATGAGGGTCAGACCATCGGGCGCGAACAGGTTGTTCAGCGCGACAATGGAGGTGATGTCTCGCTCGTCGGCATGCTTGACCGACAGCGTCATGTCAGCAGTGGCGCTCACCGAGGGTGGCTCATCGTGAGGCGTAGACGCGCGTTTTCCCAGCGGCGTCAAACAGGAGCACGTCGTATGGTTGCTTTGGCGAACCATCCATGCCGGGCGCACTGAATGGCATGCCGGGCACCGTCAGTCCGCGACCCACCGGCTTTTCGGCCAGCAGTCGCGTTATCAGATCGGCCGGAACATGTCCTTCGATCGTGTACTGACCGATCAGTGCGGTGTGGCACGACGCGAGCGCCACCGGTACACCAAAACGGCGCTTCACAGCATCCATTTCGCTCGTATCATGAACAGTGGTCGTGAACCCCGCCTGATGAATGTGCTTCACCCACTCTTTGCAGCAGCCACAATTGGCATCTTTATAGACCGTAATCTCCCGAACTGCAGCAGTCGGTCGAGGCTGGCCGGCGGATTGGGAGAAAAGCCGCGACGCAACCGTCCCACCCGCCGTTGCAGCGAGGAGGGCCAGAAATGCCCGGCGCGTGGAATTGGATTGATCGGAGCGGTCAGACATTGGGGTCGAGTGGAGAGGGGAAGGAAAGATAGTACCCCGCAGCCCCATTCTCCTTCCACTCGCCCTGGTGATCGTGGGCGGGGTGGTAACACGCACACGGCGAACGGGTGAGCGCGCTCAGTGCGTCAGCGCGTAGACAAAATAGTTGACCCACAGTTTGTACGCCTCGTTCGCGGGCACCATGTTGTATCCCTCATCCGAGAATTCGATGAGCTCTCCAATGTCGGCATAGTTGTCGATGATCGCCAGCATGCGCTTGGTGGGGTCATTGTCTTCGAAGATGCCCAGATACTCCGGTTCGTACCGACCGGTCTTGCTCGGAATCTTCGACAGATCAATCTTGAAGAAACTGTTGAAGATCGGATGTGCGTTGGTGAGCAGCAGCGGTCGCGCCGACGGAAACGCACGACGCCATTGCTCGATGAGATTGCGGTAGTCGGGATTGGGCTCGCCTTCGATGTCATCGAAGATGATGAAACCGCCCTGTCCGATGTATTTGCGAAGGCCCAGCAGTTCCGCGTCGCTCAAGATCCATCCGCCGGGCTCGGACAGGTACGCGACAGGATATCGAAAGATTGCCGGTTCATCGAGTCGGACAACCGCGCTGCCGATGATCGGTCCGCTTTCAATGAATGTCCGCGCGGTGGAAAGTTCGCGCAGGATGCGCATGAAGTGCGATTCCGTGCGCGGATAGTCATGCGACCATCCGGGTCCCTGACCACCGCACTCGTACGAACCCCGGTACTTGATGCGCGCAAACGTCACCCGGCCATCGTAGGCGGGATTGCCGGCGAAAAATGGCGAGACGAAGTAGTTCTCGGCGTCCCAGTTATAGGCGCACGCAGAGGAGCGGCCGCCGCGTCGCTGCGCGGCAGCAACCGTGGCGGCGGCGCCCGCGCACGTCAGCAGCGTGATCGTCAGGAGCATCGAACGGATGCGCATACGGAATAATATCCTCCTGATACGGTCGAGGCCGCCAGACTATCGCCAGACGAGCCGACCTTGTCCTTGACTACCCCGCAGTAGGACATTTCGGCCATGACAACCACGCCTTCTCTGAATTCCCGTCCGAACGGGATTGAGCGCCGCACCAATCCGCGGCTGCGCGAACTGGTGGACGAAATGCTCGCCTCCATCCGCGCCGCACATCATGTGGACCTGTGGACCAACGACGAACGCGCCCGCTGCCAGGCGGACATGGCGCGCATCATGGAGTCGGTGCGGGAGCACGCGATCGATCACGAACGGGCACACCAGACCGGGATGGAAACGCAGTAGCGGCGTGGCACGATTGCCCCCGCTATGACAGCCCGAACTCCTCGCGCGCCTGCCGATTGGCCTGCGACTGCGCCACCGGCGCGCTCGCGCTGTCGACACTGTGATCCCCGGTATGCCCCATGGCCAACGCATCTTCGCGGCGCTTCACCAGCTCCCAGAAATCGCCCGCGTGCGGGTCGTTCCCTTCGTCGGCGGGCAGGAGTGCATATAAGGCCTTGTACATCATGGAAAACGCCCAGAACAGCGCCAGCATGTCAGGGAGCGCCAGCACCACGCGCGTAATCGCGTTAACGTTGGCCACCTGATCGTTGAATGTCGGCGTGCCGAACGGCGCCAGCACCATCTTGTAATTGATCGCGTAGTTCACAGCTCCGGCCAACAAGTTTGTCGCACCGATGATCAGCGCCGACCGCTTGAGCGAACGCAGCACCGTCGGCTCGCGCAATAGTCGGTCCATCGCCAACTTGCGTTCCGGCGTGTCGGGGTCGAGTCCCTGCAACGCGATCGCGCGTGTGACCGGGTGCGCGAGAAACGCCGAGCCGCCAAAGATCAACACGGCCAGCAGATAGCTTGCGCTGTCCTTGAACGCGAAGAGCGCGCCGTCCACGTACCAGAACGCGAGAATTCCGCGCATGACGGCGCCGAAACCCCCGTACGCCGAAATGAAATTGAATCGGCGGGTGAGAACCAAAAGATCGAGTAGCACCCAGCCCACCGGCACGAGCGCGGCGGCCAGGTACGCGGGCAGCGTCCCCATTGGCCTGGTCCCGTACTTGAGAATCAGTACCGGCGCGACCGCACCAATGAGGATGTCCAGAACGAGTTTGAGCGACTTCGACATGGCAGGCAATCTTGCCGACAGTTTGGCTTCGCGGTACCCGTAGTTGACCGGGATTATTCGCGCATCGCCGCGTTCGTCGTGGTCACCGGCCGGCACTGGGCTTGAGACCCAACGCCGTATTCAGCCAGCGCACGAACGGTGTCATCGCCTGATAGTGTTTCGCCAGAATATCCGACAGCTTGGCACTTTGCACATCGTCCAGTGTCAACGCGCAACCCGCAGTGAACGACTGATAGCGCAGCCACGTGGCTGCGGGATGATCGGGGTCGTAGCCACGCGGCATACGGGTAAGCATGGACTCTTCACTGAGCGTGCCAAACCGCCGTTTGAATGCGCGGTTGTTCACGATGTCCGCAAACCCCTCGTAGTCGTCGGCCAATACGCTGCGAATCTGATTCAGCGCCGGACGCGGTGGCATCCAGATGCCGCCGCCACACATCATCTCCCCCGGCTCCATGTGGAAGTAGAACCCGGCACCCCCATGCACGGCCTCCCCACCCACGCCGCCACCGGAATCGCGATGAAAGAACCAGCACGCCGCGTTGGTCTTGTACGGTGACTTGTCATTCGAAAACCGCACGTCGCGGTGTATGCGAAACATCGACTTCTTCGGAGAGCCGACAATCTCCGGTATGAATGCTGCCAGCCGCACGTCGACGTCTTCAATGAGCAAACGCATGGGCGCGCGCAATGCATCCTCGTAGTCGTCCCGATGCGCCTCAAACCAGTCCTTGCGGTTGTTCTTCTTGAGACCGCGCAGAAAAGTCATCGCGCGTGGAGGGAATCCGCGAAACGTTTCCATGGTCAATGTGCCGGAAAGAGAAACCGGAGAAAGAGTCCGGTGCGATGGCCCCAGGCCCGTTCATCGTGCAGGGCGCCTTCTGCCTCCATGTAGTGCAAATCCACGCCGTCTTGCCATCCTTTGCGCAGCAACATGCGATGCAGCAAACGGGTGCCCTTCAGCATGCGTTTTTCCGCCGTGCCCACGTCCAGCCAGATCGACAACGGTGGACGGCGTTCATCGGAGAGACTGAGCTGTCGCACGATCCAGCGATCATCCCACCAGACGGACGGCGAGAGCAGCGCCAGCTTCCCGAAAATGGCCGAATGCGTGAGCCCCAGGTGCAACGTGAGCAGACCTCCCAGTGAACTCCCCACCAGCCCTGTGTCACGGGCGCTGCGTTGGGTGCGATAGTGATGATCGATGAACGGCTTGATTTCGTATACCAGCATCTGGCCGTAGCGATCGGCCATCCCGCCCGCGTCGTGCGCGTTGTCGCGGGTGGGTGTGTATTCGTCAATCCGTTCGCGTCCGGCGTTACCGATCGCCACCAGAATGATTGGTTCGATGATCGCGGCATGCATCAGAGCGCGTGCGGTCGTGTCCACACCCCATTGCACACCAAAGGGCGACATGGGCAGGTCGTCGAACACATTCTGTCCGTCGTGCAGGTACAACACCGGATAACGACGTTCCGGTTCCAGCTCGTATTCCGGCGGCACGCACACCACGAGATCGTGCGTGTGTGGCAGGAACCGCGAGCGCACTTCGGGATAGTGGTCGAGCGAGCCGACGCGTCGCCGCGTCGGCGATGCGGCATTGACGTCGTCCAGCAGGCCCGCATGTACCATCAGACGTCGCGCATCGATCAGAACCCGACCAGGTCGGGCGGCTGCTCTCCGGCCACAAACGCATCCATGTTCGCCACTGCGCGCATCCCCATGGCCGTTCGCGTCTCCACCGTGCCGCTGCCCATATGCGGCAACAGCACGACCTGTTCCATGTCGCGCAACTCCGCCACGACCGTGGGCTCCCACTCATACACATCAAGACCCGCACCCGCAATCTGCCGTTCGCGGAGCGCGTTGGTGAGCGCGTATTCGTCCACGATATCGCCGCGGGCGGTGTTGATCAGATACGCGTTCGGTTGCATGCGTGCGAGTCGTTCGGCGTTCATCAGGTGGCGCGTCTCGGGAGTTGCCGGACAATGGAGCGACACCACATCGGCGCGCGCCAGCAGTGCGTCCACCGAATCAACCCGCTCGGCGTTTGCCGGTCCGGCCGACGCAGGATCGTCGATGCGCGGATCGCGGGGCGCGTACCAGATCACGTGCATACCCAGCGCGAACGACACCTGACGCGCGAGCGCGCGCCCGATGCGTCCATAGCCGATGATGCCCAACGTCTTGCCGTGCGGACTGCGGCCCATCAGGTGCGTGGGACGCCATCCCGACCAGGCACCGCTGCGGAGATGTCGTTCACCTTCACCCAACCGACGCATCGTCATGAGAATGAGCGCCAAGGCGATATCCGCTGTGTCGTCGGTGAGGACGTCGGGGGTGTTGCTGATGACCATCCCGGCGCGACGCGCGGCCGCCCGATCGATGTGATTCACCCCGACACCGAAATTGGCCAGCAGTCCCGTCTTCACCGGTCCCTCGAACAGGTCGGCGCGCAACGTGTCCGTGACCGTGCACAGCACGATGTCAGTGGTACGCAGCACCTGCAGCATCTGCTCCGGCGTGAGTGGCACATCGGTGCGGTTGAAGCGCGCATCGTACCGTGACGCGATCGCGTTTTCCACGGTCGTCGGCAGTTTACGCGTGACGACGACCGTGGGCCGAACACTCACCCCGCTCACGCGGGCAGGCGCCACGTGGAAAGCGCTGCGCCGATCCCGGCCCCGAGCCGGATGGGCATTCCGGCATCAGCCAGTGCCATCTCCACGCCGCCCATCGCACCGGCCAGCGTGAGAGGATTCATGTCGCCCAAATGACCGATGCGAAACACCTTGCCGGCCAGCTCGCCAAGTCCGGCGCCCAACGACACATCGTAGCGCTTGAACGCGATATCAATCACGTGGGCCGCATTGTAGCCATCGGGCATAACGACAGCCGTCAGCGTATTGGACGCACTCTCCGGGCGCTTCGCGCATTCGCCAAGACCCCAGGCCTTCACCGCCGCCCGCACACCAACGGCCATGCGACGATGCCGCGCGGCCACCTCGTCCATGCCTTCCTCAAGCAGCATGGTGAGTGCTTCGTCCAGCCCAAACAGCAGCGAGAGCGCCGGCGTGTATGGGAAATAGCCTCTCGCGTTTTGGTCGCGCATGGGCCGTAGATCGAAATACGAACGTGGTGTCTGCACCGTGTCAACGCGCGCCATCGCTTTTTCACTCATGCCCAGAACGCCGAGTCCGGCGGGCAGCATGAAGCCTTTCTGCGACCCGGCAATCGAACAGTCCACCCCCCATGCATCAAACTGAAAATCCAGACTGCCAATGGAACTCACGCCGTCGACATAGAGAAGCGCCGGATGCCTGGCCCGGTCGATGGCATCGCGCACGGCCGCGATGTCGCTGGTCACGCCGGTGGCCGTCTCGTTGTGCACCACCATCACGCCCTGATACCCGTGCGACGTATCGGCGGCCAACGCGGCTTCGATCAGATCGGGCGGGGTCGCCTCTCCCCACGGCACCTCAAGCACATCAACCGTGTAGCCCAATGCGCGCGCCGCCTGGATGAACAAGTGCGAAAACTGACCAATGCGAACCGCCAGCAATCGTGCGCCGGGCTCCAATGTGTTGACCAACGACGCCTCCCACATACCCGTGCCGGTTGACGGGAATACAAAGTGCTCACCCTTCGTTTGGTTCACCACACGCGGCAGACGCGAAAGAATGGAGCGGGTGAGCGTGGGAAAGGCGGACGAGCGATGATCCTCGCTCGCGCGATGCATAGCGCGAAGCAATCGATCAGGAATGGGCGTTGGCCCTGGGATCTGGAGAAAGTGTCGGCCAGCCATAGCTCAGGTGGTCAGGAAGAAAGTTGATGGTGGTCGGACGTTCGGTCGGCGGGGTTGGTCTCGGCCTCAATGCGCACTTCGGCCTCATCGTGCTCCGTGTCGGCTTCGGACTCGGACCGATCGGTTTCGGAGTCGCGATCGGTTTCGTCCGGGTCCAGCGTTCGCAACAGTCGGCGACAGAGGCGCGCCAGGCGAGCACGTTGTTCGCCGGTGAGTTCGCTCATGAGCTCGACGATTGCCGCGGTGCGAACCGGTGTGGCGCTGCCGAGCAAGACGGATCCCGCGTCGGTGAGGTAAACCGTGATGAAGCGTCGGTCGGTGGCATGCCGTTCGCGTCGCACCAACTCGCGCGACTCCAGCGCGTCGATGATTGCGGTCATCTGCGCCTTGCTTCGCCCAAGCGCCTCCGCGAGCTCCTGCTGATGGACCGCTCCACGAGCAGCAATCGTATCGAGTACACCGAACTGCGATGCCGACAGCCCAAACGGGTGCACTGCCGCTTCGACCCGCGCCGCAGCAAGACCGGCGGATCGCTGCAGGCGGCCATACGCATCAAGTGCGCGACGCCGTTTCTTATCGCCCTTTCCGCTCATTGTCCTGTCATCGAGAGGTCATGCCGCCATCGGCGCGCGCTTCAGCCGCGTGTGATACCGAAATGTACAGACCTCGCAGCCTGCGCCGCTTGACGGCGGAGCGACGGACGGGTCGGACAGACGAAAGACGAGAGGCCGTCGCACAGACGTCTCCCGTCTCCCGTCTCCAGTCTCCCGTCTCCCCTAACTACCCGCCCTACACACTGTGCGAACTGAAAATCGACCTCGTCTCGTCATGAAACAGCACCCACAACGAGTAGCCGCCGAAGAGGGTGCCCATGGGCCAGCGGAAGAGTCGAAACGCCGACACGACGATGAGCACGTTGCGGGCCCATGGCTGGTGGTTCAGCAAGCCGAATCCGGCAAACAGGCCGAAGGCGCTGATTGCGCCGATGACCAGCGCCATGACCACGCTGGCTACCGAACCGACGACTGCGCCCACAAAGCTGCCGGAAAAGATCGAGCCGAACACGCCGCTGAAGAGCACGCCTGCAGCCCCCAACAGCCCCAGCGCGCTAAAGAAGAGGTTGACGATCGCGACGATCTTGATGTGGGTACGCATGAGGCGGATTCTCCGAAAAGGATGAAGACAGCGAACCACCGTACGGAAAGCACCGACTGCAGGATTCGCAGCGGTTTGAGCGTGTCAAAGCGATACAGCACCAAGACTTAGCTGGCGTTCTTACGACCGAACCGCCCGCCCAGACTCACCATCGCCACCCCGCTCACAATCACCAGCATCGCCATCGCCGCCTGCGGCGGCATTCGCTCGTGGGCAAACCCCACACCAAGCAGAACCGCGACCACTGGATTCACATAGGCATACGTGCCTACCGCCGTCGGACTCGCCACGCTCAGCAACCACATGTACGTGCTGAAGCCGATCAGTGAGCCAAATACGATCAGATAGGCCAGCGAGTACAGCGATGCCATGGTAATCGCGTCACGATTCATTTGCGAAAACTCCCCGCTCATGACGGAGAGCAACATCAGCATCGCGCCGCCGGCGAGCATTTGCATGCTGATGGCCAATGCCGCCGGTTTTGCGAGCCGCGATGTGCGTGAATAGAGGGATCCGATTGTCCAGGAGAGCGATCCGAGTGCCAGTACGATGGCACCCGTGGGCTCGACCGCCGCGCTGGTGAGGTTCCCGTCGGCGGGCAGTACCAGAAGCGCAACGCCAAGCAGCCCGAGGGCGACACCGGCCCATTTCGCCAGTCCGGGGCGTTTACCCTGCGCCACTTCGCAAAGCACGAGCCAGAGCGGGACCGTCGCCACCATCAGCGACGTCATGCCGGAGCTCACGCGTTGCTCGGCCCACGACACGGCTCCGTTAGCCACAAACAACAGCAGGAATCCAATAACCGCCGAATTGCGCCACTCGATGGCGGTCGGCGCTGCCGCGCCGCGCCAGCGACTGAAGGTGTAGAGCAAGCTGCCGGCAGTGAGAAAACGCACACCACCCATTACGAAAGGCGGAATAGTTTCAACGCCCCAGCGTATGGCCAGGTACGTCGATCCCCATACGATGTAGATAGTGAAAAATCCAAGTACAAGGCGGGTGCGCGTTGTGTGCGCGGGAACCCACCGGGTGGCGCTCGTTGAGTCAGTCGTGGCCATGATGCGCCGACGAAATGACGTCACGTCGACGAATGGCGCGCAACGCCGCGTCACCGGCCGCGAGCCCACCTGCGAGGATGTAGAGGTAGAAGGTGTAGAAGCGCCACCAGACCAGCGCAGCGGCAAAGATGCCGGCCGGAATCGCCGACTTGAGCGTCACCGCGAACGCCCCCTCAATGAAGCCGCCGCCACCGGGCGCCGGAACAACAACTCCGCCGTAGAAAAGCGCGAGCGGCCAGAGAACCAGTGGTGCAAGCGAGTCCATGCTGAGGGAAAACGATCGGTCGCTCAGGAATACCAGCAACGGCAACACGGCGACTTTGCACAGAACGTGCAGCACGGATCCGACAAACGCCGTGAACAGGATCCGCCGGTTGGCGTTGCGTAACGCCTGCATCGATGCGCGAAGTTCACGCACCGTTCGTTGAATGGCGCGCCACCGACCAGCGTGCACTCGCAGTGTTCGGGCCCAATGCGGAGGGGGACCATGGGCATTGCGCCGCGCGATCATGAAGCCGAGGGCGCCCACGCCGAGTACCGCCATGCTATAGCCACCGACAAGCGCCAGCAACCCGCGGACACTCGCACCTCGCCCCTGAAAAAGCCACGCCAGCACCGCGCACACGAGCGCCAGCGAACACATCTCAAGGAACAATTCGAGGAACAACACCAGTACGCGACCTGCAACCGGCATCCCACTCTCGGCCAAGATAAGGAATCGCGCCGGTTCTGCACCCGAGCGCGCGGGGGTTATCGCTGCGGCGAAGTCACCGCCGAGGCACGCGCGCAGCGCGGTGCCAAATCGCAACTGCAGGCCCACCGCGATGGCCGATGCCTGGATCTTGAGCGCGCGCGTGGTCACCTCGATGCACACAGCGGCGAGCGCGGCCACGTGCGCCTTCCACGGCAGCAGTGGCATGCCGCCCGCAGGCCAGTTGGCCGTCACCACCCAGGCCGACGCCCCGAACATCACAGCGAAGGAAAGGGCGGTGAACAGCCAGCGGGTGACGGACATGGGCGGAACCTAACCACGACGCGCCCCGTGACATGGCGCGCGATGTCACCGCCGGGCATCACATGGCCGTGCGGGCCTCCGTCGGTGGTGATGCCGTCAGCGCCATCCGGCAGTTTTCGCCAACCGCGTGTTGTCCTCGTCGATCAGCGCGCGGCGGGTTCGGCCATGAGTGACTCGGCGAGGTTGAGAATGGCTCGTACGGCCGGCGAGTCGGGGACGGCGTCTATCGGGGCACCACCGCGACGCTCGACGGCGGCGAGGTTGAGGTCGACCGGTATTTCGCCAATCAGGTTCATATCGTGCGCCCGACAGAAATCGGTGATCGCTTCGCGGTCACCGTCGTCACGCACTTTGTTGGCGACCACAACGACGTCGGTCACGCCGAGATCGCGCGCCAGCGAAACTACATTGCGTGCGGTTTCCATCGAGCGATAGTAGGGCTCGAGCACCGCGACAATTCGCGAGACATGGCGGCCGGTGCCACGGCTCAGGTGTTCCAGGCCGGCTTCCATGTCCACGATAACGTGCCGGTTGCTGGTTGGGTTTGACGCAATCTCGCCCAGGAATCCGCGTACCGACGCGTGGGCACTGCACAGACATCCAGAGCCGGCGTGTCCCACCTTGCCCATCACCATCAGTCGCACGCCGTCGGGCCCTTTCACGCCGAACTCGCCAACCAGGGCGTCGGGATTGCCGACAAAGAACTGCTTCACCGAGCCGTCCTCCATGGTGCGTCGTTCCATCAAGTTGCGCGGCAAGGTGACGATTTCTTCGGCTTGCTCACGAGAAATGCCAAGTACACTGGCGAGATTGGGGTTGGTGTCGGCGTCGATGGCCAGCACCTCGCGATTGCCGCTGCGCGCCAGTGCGCGGGCCAACGTGCCCGCGATTGTAGTCTTGCCCGTGCCACCCTTTCCGGCGATTGCGATACGCATGTGATCCTCTGAAGTGTGTCGTCAGTGTGTGTGTTTGTGCGCCCGGGCGTGGCACTCGGCGGCCCCGCCTTCGCTGGAATGACAATCGCAGTCGGGATCGCTGCACTCTCCATGACCCTGGCTCAACATGGGGGCAAACTCGGCGGCGAAGCGGCGCGCCGCTTCCCGTCGTCCCGTCTCGGTGAGGCGATACTCGGCCGGTGCGCCGTCGGTGCCCGCGACTTGGTCGAGTGCAACGTCACCGCGCATCGTCAATCGCTCAAGCGTGCGTTGCACCAGGGATTCGTCGAGCGTGGTGAACCGCGTGATGCTGTCGACAGTGGCCACACCGGCAAAACCCTCTCCTTCGAACCAGTACAGCAGCTCGAGCAGTTCGTCCTCGCGTGCAATCGCATCGCCGGCATCGTCGTGGCTCATAGCAGTTTTTCAACCTCGTGAATGGCCTGCTCAACAGCGTCGGACACCGCGGGGCTGAGTTCGAGCGACCACTCATCCACCACGTCCGGCTCGCATCCCACGAGGAATATCTGCGGAGGCAACGGGCCGAGCGCCAGTGCCACTTCCAGCGCGCGCGACGGCACTGTGGTGTGCATATCGATTTCCTGCGTTTTGCGCACACCATCAACAACCAGTGTATATACCGAACCCGGCGCGCCGCCGCGGGTCGCGGCATCAATGATGATGAGTCTGTCGTACGGTGTCATGAGCTCCTGGGCGAGTCGAATACCGCCCGTACCAACATCGAGCAACTCCACCGACTCGTTGGCCAAGCCGCGTTCGGCAAGCCGACGCAGCACGGCTATGCCAAACCCATCGTCTCCACGCAGCACATTGCCGAAACCGGCGATAAGCGTGCGCGTCACGTGGGGGCGCCATTGGGTGACACCCGCTCCGTACCCACGACCACTTGCACGATGCCCTCGCTCACACGGATCGGGAGCACGGAGAGCCACTCTTCGCGCGCGGAGTCTGGCCGGTCGAGCCGGGCCCCGGTTCGTACATCGTAGCGGCATTGATGCCAACTGCAGGTGAGTTCAGTGCCGTTGAGCGTACTGTAGTCGAGCGGCAAGGGGCTCTCGCCGCAGGCGTTGCGTACGGCGAAAAACTCGCCGTCAACACGCGCGATCAGCACATTCGCGCCGTCAACCATTGCCGATCGCACCGTCCCAGGCGCAAAGTCTGTCTCCGGGCCAACGTCGCGGTACACCGGACGAAATGCGCGTTTGAGCGATCCCACCGGCAGAAACACCGATGCGGCCGGCGCAGGGCGCGCGCCTTTCCCATCCTGAATCTCGAGTTCCTGAAAGCCGAGCAATCCTGCAGTGAGCGCTTCCTGAATGTCGCGTACAACACCGGGATAGGTGGCATGAGTGGATGGAATACCATGCACGCGAATCGTGACCACCCCACCCAGCACGTCGAGAAGCTCAATGTCAACACCGTGACTGTGCAAGTGACCGCGCACCGCGTCCAGCGCTTCTTCGGTGAGCGTACGCCGATCGACCGCCAACAGATTGTACGACATGAGCAGCAGTCGAATCGCCGGATCGCCGGTGAGTCGGTTGATGAACGCGTCTCCGGCCATGGACTGGATGGCGCCCATGAGGTGCGTCAGCGCCGTGCGATGTACCGCGTCCACATGTTCCAACAATTTCGTGGTCGCCTGGCCGACTTCCGGGTCGGGGTGCGCCGCAAGTCTGGCGATCAACGTTTCGACTTCCGCCAACAGATCATCAGACGCGGTGGCTGATTCGGTCGCAGCGTCTGCGAGCCCGGGTTCCGGCGTCATGACAGGAACCGAGGGGCAACGGCCGAGATCGGAAAGGATGGCCATCCGCCACCAAGCGAAGATACGGGAAGCGCGCGACACGCCGGTTCATCCGTTGCGAAGTGCAGCGCCAGGGCACGCACCCGCGCGTACGCATCGGCAACAGCCGGACTCATCTCGTCACCGAACGCATGCTCGAGCGGCTCTACTTCGATCACGATGGTCTCCTCGGGGAGTGCTCCCATCCATCCCATCACCACCAACGTGTTGTCGAGGAGAATAACGCCAGTCACGGCGTCAACCACGCAGCGCTGGATCAGCTCTTGTGACGGCAACTCCTGGTTCCAACGATAGGCACTGATGGTACCCGGCGGGCGCAGTTCGCGCTCGATGGCTGTGATGAATATGGCGCGCGTAAACGGATACGTGCGTGCTTCATCCAGAAACCACTGCGCGACAGCAACCGGCCCGTAACAAAGATCTTCCACCATCAGCGACGGCGGCCGCGCCAGCGGCTCGAGTTCATCGCTCATCACAATGCCCAGCGAGTGATCCCGCAGGTTACGGTATCCCACACCTCCGATAACCACGCGCTGGGCGCCGGACATCGGCTCAGTCATCCAGTCCGCACGCGCACGTGTTCACCTCGCGCGTGATCATGCCGGCTTCCGACTGGATATGGGTGGTGCATGGCATGCACGGATCGAAACTGCGAATGGCCCGCAGGATGTCGATCCCTCGAAACTTCTCCGGATCGGTGGACTCTTCCAGCAGCGGCGTATTCATTACCGCTTCTTCGTACGGACCTGGCTGTCCCCACTTGTCTGTCGGCGACGCGTTCCAGGTGGACGGGGTGACAATCTGATAGTTGGCCACGGCCCCCCGATCGAGCACCAGGTGGTGCGTGAGATATCCGCGACCGGCACCCCAGAAGCCCACACCCATCTGCTCACCGCGCTTGGGCATTTCGAACCTGGTTGACGTTCTGGTATCGCCGTTCTTGAGGATCTCCATGGCGGCCATCCAGTTGTTCATTGCGATCATCGCGGTGTAGCCCACACAGTATGCGCGCGACCGGTTGCGTTCGAAGGCGTTCCACACGTCGGGCACATGCCATTCGATCTCCGTTTCCGGAAGCTTGCCGCGCGGCAGTCGAATCTTGAGTGAATGCCCGGTGGACTCAATAAACGGGTTGTCCGGCAGCTTGCGGGCAACAGCCGTGTTCCACATGCGCGCGTAGCAACCGGCTTCCATGCCAAGGCGGTCCCATCGCGGTGCGGTATCCCACGTGTACTTCTCCTTCCAGCTTTGCGCGCCCGGCTTGGGCTTGGTGACCTTGTTCCACGGATGATAAGGCGAGAGGGGCAGCCCAATGGGATCGGTGGCAAAATGCTGCTGCTGTCCGCTGCCTGTCCATTCGTCGTAATACGAGTGCTCGACAAACTCTTCGAGCCCCATGTTGATCTTCGTGAGGTCGGTGGTGACGAGCTTGCCGTCGACGATCGCGCCGGGGGTTGCCCAGCGTTTGTTCCCCCATGCGTCGGCATTGGCGTAGGTTGCATCATACGCGTCCGGGTGATCGAAAATGCCCGTATCAATCATGTTCGCGCGGCGCGATCCCACCAGCTTGTACTGCGGGTCGGTCTCGTAAAAGAACTCAGTGATGTCGTCCCAGATGCCGGCAATCTTCTTGCCGTAATCAAAGAACTGGCTCATGCGCAGATACATCTCATTCATCACGGTGAGCGTGATCGTTGAGCTCATGCCACCCGGTACGATGGTTTGCGGATGCGGATACTTGCCGCAGATCAGCACGTAGGCTTCACGCGCAACACGCGTCATCGCGAGGGCCTCGAGGTAGAGGCTGCCGCTGAGCGGGTTGAGGTCGACCATCAGGTCGTACATGGTACGGTAGCCGTGCACGTCGGTATGACGTGCCGCCGTGCTGCGCGCCTTATCCAGCATTTCCGGATTGGTGCCTTCGACAATCGCCGCCGAGTAATCCGGTCCGGCCAGCAGGTGCAGGTGCAGCGGATGGTCGTACAGGAATTCGAGCGCGAGCGCGAGGTTGCGAATCAGCACTCCCAGCGGGGGCGGTTGACAGCCGATGGCCATTTCGATGGCCAGCGCCGAACACGTTGAGTGCACGCCGCCGCACACGCCGCAGGCGCGACTCGTGATGTAGATCGCGTCGCGCGGGTCACGACCAATCATGATCACTTCATAGCCGCGGAACAGGGTGGCCACGGAACGCGCCTCGATCACGCGACGCTCCCGGACATCGGTGACCGTATGAAACGCCAGCGCGCCGGCAACACGCGTGACCGGATCGTAGTCGACATCCTTGATATGGCCGTTCCGTTTGACCAACTCAAGCACCTTGTCATGATCCAGCTGCCGGGGCCCGGCAGGCACGGCCACGGCCGTTGCGTACGGGTTCGCCGCGCCGTCCTTGAGAAACGCTTTGCCCTGGGCGTCGAACTCGATGGGGAGGTTCTTGAAGCACATGAGGGTCAGCCGAGCTTGAAGGCGGAGGCGACGCGCCCGAGGTGGCGGTCGGCC